>CALCZU010000040.1 GCA_937903155.1 uncultured Bdellovibrionales bacterium | reverse complement strand
GAAGCAATCTCGCCGATAACAAGAGCGCTCTTTTGCAGCGAGATTGCTTCGTCGCCTACGGCTCCTCGCAACGACGTGGTTTTTACAGAGACGCCTCTAATCCAAAAACAAATTGAAGTGTTTGGTCGAAGTGTTCGCCGAAGCGATTCACGACGGGATCGATTGCGTGATACACTCCCAGCCGAATCTGCGTAGGCAGATAGTAACCAAATCGCCAATCAGTTTTTAGCTCAAATCCAACGCTTGAAAAAAACGATTTCATAAAATTACGTTCCACGCTGGTTTGTGCTCCTAAATCCGTCGTCAAAATGTCGTAGGTCAGAGCTGCATGAATGCGTTGCAGGTGGACCGGAAGAAGCCAAATCCCCCGGTCGATGCGCGCGATCGGAAAACGGTATTCAAAATTCGATGTCAGAATCCGTCTCCCAACAAAGGTTCCGCTTAAGTAACCGCGATTCATAAAGAGATTTCTTCCCTGAGAAAAGAGAAGTTCTCCGCCTCCTTCGAAATAGCTATTAAAAAGCGTCGAACCTTCGGTATAGCCGGCTTTCGTCCCCAGATAAAAAACGCTGTCTTTCCAAAGTGGATTTTCAGCGTAGAGGTTTAGCCCCGCGACCGCGGTGAAGTAGCTTTCAGTCGACGCCAGAGATTTCGGGAAATAAGCGTAATTGAGATACGCGTTCGCGCCATTTACGGGAGAAATGGAAAGGGGGCGATTTGAGAAACCCCAGTTTTCACTGAGGTCGATTTCAAAGCCGACCGATTGAAATGCACTGGGAGTCGGATTTTCTTCGAGTTTTCGATAGAGGGCTGCCAGTCGAATGCGTGGAAGTTTTTTAAAGTTTGCGGAAACTCCCGCAGATCCTCCCCAACGTTTCATAAAAGTCCGAACCGACTGAATATAGCTCGGCAGATACATTGCATTCACATCGACCGTGAAATGTTTTGCAAAACGATAGTTGTAACCGACGGAAGCATAGGGCAAACCCCTCGTATCGTAACCGGCATAGATATCGTAGGCGTGTTTTTGAGAGAGATCAAAACCTGGAATCCACGCTCCGAATTGGATTCCGTCCGGAACGATGAGAACTGAAGGAACCCAAGTATGAGGAAGCAAGGTGTGCCAAGGACTGTAAGTCGTTTCGTCGCTCTGTACGGATTCAGCGGTTGCACTGACCGTTCGCGGCTTTTCTTCTGTGCGAACTTTTTCAAATGGGAAGTTTGCGGTCTCCGCCGTCGCAATGTCGTATCCCCCGTGTTCGTAACTTGAAACAATGAACTGATTATCGAGATAGTCGAAAGCGTTTAATCCCCCGACGACCGCAATCTTCTTACGAATGGATTTTTTGGGAAGCGAGATTTCGTACACTTCATTTCGCTGATCCTTATTTGTAATCGCGAGTAAAGACGAACTCTCTTTTCCCAGCTTTAAATTGAAAACATGGTAGGGAAACGTCATGAGTCGTCGAGGTTCGGAACTTTCTTTCCATTCGTAAAGTTCGGTGCTCATTCCTGCGCGAAGGGTAAAGTAGGCCTGTTCGTCTGCAAGGAAGCTTGTCACCCAAGTCCCTTCTGGAATTTTCCATTCTCGAGCTTTTTCAATCGTATGCTGCTTTAAATTCAATTTAAGCTCTCGGATAAATCCGATGCCCCCCACTTCTTGGTAAGCCAAGATCATTGACTCTGAAGGGTTGCAAGCAATTTTATGGAGATGGCCTAACTTTGAATCTTGAGAGTAAATAAATTCTTCTTCTTTTTCGAGATCCAGCTGCGCTAAGTATTTTGTGGAATAGCCGTTTTCAGAAACATTGGTTTCGTAAAGAAGAAATTCTTTTCCCTCCCACTTGACCCAGCAAGTTCCTTCGGTGTCGCCGGAACCTTTAGGGATTGTCTTCAAGATTTTACGGTCGGCAAGTGACATCAATAGAAAATCATTATTCTGAAAGGGAGAGTGTCTGCGAGTCAGTACCTTTTTCGCGTCTGGCGAAAAAGTGACGTCCCACTTAAAAAATTTAGAGTCTGTTAGATAGCTCAGCTTCGAAACGGGTTGTTTTTTAATCTCGGCAATTTCGGTTCTTGCTTCTTTTTCGGTCTTGTCAAAAATCTGTTTCCAGAGTTCCGTGTATCCGACGCCATAAACTTCTTTCAGCGGGCCGTTAAGAAACAAGTATGGCCAGTTTGAACTGTAACTCAATGTTAAATCCCAGATTCCCTGCTTATTCTTTCTTTCCCATAATTCTTTGTGCAAAGTGTAGCCGAAAAAATACGGCGAAATGCCTTGCGGCCATCGTGTCTGCGAGCCTTCTAAAAGGTCGAGAGGAACAAATTCATTTCCCCATGTGCCACTCTCAACGGCTTTTCGCTTAAACATGCCAAACGTAGCGCCGCGACCGCGGCCGCCTTTTGAAAATTCAGTCTCCATTAGAGTCGCCATGCCCTCGTGAAAATGGGAGGGTAAAAGTCCGTTCGGGACGATGATGGATCCAAAAATCGTTCGCATCAGCTTCCAAAGACCGTGTGCAGGATAGAGATGCAGAATGTGGGTATACTCGTGAAAAATAATCGACTCAAACCACGAATCAAGTTCCGAAAGTTGCGCGCCCGCCTCAGGGGGACAGGCGAAGATCACGATGTGCGGAAAGGGAAAATTTAATGCATAACCGTTTGTCGAGTCTTGGAAGGAGGAAAGAACAATCCAGGTCTTTTCCGGAAACTCAGGAAAGATTGGAGTCAACAATTTGAAAGCTTTTTCAGCCGCGACGAGCGCCCTATCTCCTAAGCGAGACTGACCCTCGCTAAAAATCGCTTTAAAGTGCTCGGATTCTTTTTGTTTCCAAGGAATATCCGAAGGAAAAAAGATATAGCTCGGTTCAGCCACACTAGAACCACACCACAAACTGAAGAGAAGCGGAAAAAGAAAAAGCACGCCAAAATTTTTCATAGAAAGAAAGCTTATAAGGTTTTCTTTACAACGGCCACCACTTCTTCGGGAAGGAGGAGATTCATACATGCATGTGAGCCGTGGGGACAACGTTCAGCACCGCACCACGCGAAATTTTTATTGTCCGCGTCGTTGTCTCGGCAGGTCAAATCAATTTGCAAAGCAGGGTTTCTGTCGAGACGGTATCCGTGCCATTCGCCGATAGACTCCGGTCCAAAAAGGGTGAGCGATTTCAGACCCAGCGCGATTGCTAGATGCTTCACCCCCGAATCGGATCCGATATAGAACTGGCTGTTCGACAGAAGCGCCATGAGTTCTTTGAGATTTTGGGTGGGCGATAAAGTCCCGTATCTAGAAAGTTCGATTTTGTAAGCGGGGTTTCTCGCAAAGACCTCTTCACTCTCGTAGTTAAATGCGAGCTCGATTCCCGGAAGCTCTACCGAGAGATTTTTCGCAAGCTTTACAAAATATTCGAGTGGCCAGAGCTTCGAAACTCGGCTAGCTCCTAAGCCAAAAACAATTCGTGCTTTTGGACTCGTAGGTTTTGAAAAGTAAATTTTAGTAGAGGGCGAACTTCCTTGCCATCCCAATGCTCGGACCGCATTCAAATCGCGTTCGATAGCGCTCATGACAACTCCGAGGTTTGGAATCTCTGCCGAGCCCCAGGCTTTTTTTGCGGGTCGATTGTGGAAGTGAATCACTTGGTTTTTTGCCGAAGCGGAGAGGGCAAGCAGTCGCGAACTTCCGCTGGCGTGAAAAGCGATCACCCAGTCATACTTTTTTTTCTTCCAATAGTGGCGCCATTTTAAATTTTCGATAAGCGTGGACTTCAGCAAAAACTGCTCGTGAACTCTCGGGTCTGAGTGGAATAATTCTCGATAAATTTCAGGATAAGCGATGTCGAGCACATCTGGATGCAATGAAGACAATGCTTCTAACGCAGAGGTCCAGATGACGGTATCGCCTAATCTTCTAGCTTTTATGGCAAGGATCTTCATTGACTCAGCACGAAATATTACATGAAATACAGCGGAATACTCGATAAATATGCTTGTAAAATCGAACTACTTCCGTTTTACTTTACACTAAGATTTTTATTCAAAACTCAAGGAGTGCACCATGACAGTTCTGCGTCAACTACGTATTATCTCAATCTCGTTTATTTTTATGGCCATGATTTTGGCTTTCAATGCTTGCAGTAAAAAAGATGTTGTTTCCGATGAACCTATCATGAGTCCGACAGGCAATTCAGGTTCAGCTTCCCCATCGGGAGTTGAAAGTGGAAATTTGGGCAATGCCGGTGACTCGGGACTTGTCTCGAGCGACTTGCAAACGGTTTACTTCGACTACGATAGCTTTAATTTAAGAGGCGATGCGCGTGGTGCTTTAAAAGCAAACGGCGAATGGATGAAGCAAAATTCTTCGGCTCGCATCCAAATCGAAGGACATTGCGACGAAAGAGGCACAAACGAATACAATATGGCTTTAGGGGATCGCAGAGCGAACGCTGCAAAAGCCTTCTTAGTCAAAATGGGTGTTTCGAGAAGCCGAATCGATACGATCAGTTACGGCGAAGAACGTCCACAAGAGCCTGGACACGATGAATCCGCTTGGTCTAGAAACCGCCGCGCGGCTTTTATCTTACTCAGTAAATAATGCTAAGAACATTTTTTACGATTCTTATATTGATGAGCATCGGGGCCTGCACTCAGCGCCCCGTTGTTGATCTGGCCCTCGCAGATGTGGCGATCAAAGCGGCGCAAAAAGCGCGGGCCGATTCTCTTGCGACCGATCAGTTTCGACAAGCGGAGAATTTTTATTTACGCGCGAAAAAAGATTTCAATGAAGGTTATTTCGATTCCTGTAAAAAATTTGCAAATCAAGCAAGAATTCTCGCAGAGCAGGCTGAGTACCACTCTCTGCTAAAGCAAAATCAAGTGAAATCCAAAACAGATGGCAAAGCTCCGCTGCCGGGTTCCGTCCCCGGACACGAGTATCAGGGAAATCCTAACTACCCTGGGCCTGAGGGACCCGAATAATGAAAAATATTTTTTGCTTTTTTATCGCGATGAGCGCTCTCATTTTTTCTGCGTGTAATACGAAATCAGATATTCGTCGTGAGCAAGAACTTGAAAGACTCAAAGCCGAAGTGAATACGTCGCGCTCAGACAAAGCCGATCTTTCGGCGTCTGTGGATGAAGTTCGAGGGGAAGCAGCGAAACTTCACAGCGCCATCGAAGAACAAACTCAGGCCAGACTGCGCGATAGTGAAGAGTTCAAAAAGGAAATTATGGTTTTGACGGCGCGTGTTCAGGCGCTCGAACAGAAAATTGTGGCCGAGGAATCTCGTACCCGCGAAGTGAAAACCAAAGCCAGCTATGAGGCTGTGAAAAAACTTCACGAAGAGAAAAAGTACGACGAGGCGGTCGAAATGGCGAGAGAAGTCATTCACGTGAATCCCAAAGGAGAGGAAGGGAAGAAGACTCAATTCCTCATGGCTCAGTCGCTTTACTCGAACCAAGACTATGCTTCGGCAGCGCTTGAATTTGGGGAGTACAAGAAGAGTTTCCCCAAAGATGCGCTGGTTCCAGAAGCGACTTATCATCAGGCTCAGGCCTTCAAATCGATGGGGAAGAAATCAGAAGCGAGACTTTTCTTCCAAGAAGTAATCGAAAAGTTCCCCAAAACCGCCTTTGCCGCCAAAGCGAAATCGGACCTCAAAAAGTTGAAGTAAGTGGATTAAACAGCAGTCGTTGCGAGGACCCATAGGCGACGACTTGTCCGGCGCAGCTTTTGCGGAGACGGAAGCAGTCTCTCTGCAAAAGAGCGCTCATGTTCGGCGAGATTGCTTCGTCGCCTACGGCTCCTCGCAACGACCGACATTTACAGGACCTTTCGACCGCGTAATTTCCCCTCTCCAGTGCGTAAGGACTTACGCAGAAATCGACCTCCGTCCCCACAGAAATGCTGCAAATTGTCATGGTTTATTGTTGTGATTACAATGGGTTATAGAATGTTAGGAAATTGTTAGGACTCGGCACTGGGCTTGCTGTATATAAGGCCACTATGCGTGAAACTTTAGCAATGGTTCTTTCTCTTACGGGCGTGACCGCACAACCCAGACCTGAGTTGCGGGCGATTAAGTCCTCCATTCTGGGCCGTGAACGCTCGCTGCCTCATCTCGAACGCAAGCTCTATCACATGATGATGGGCCTTCTGTGCTTTTCGCTTTATGCTTTTGTTTTAACCCAAGGCCAGGCCGTAGCGCTTTTGCTTGGAGTAGGTGGCGTTTGGGTCGGTTTAGATCTTCTCCGTTTGCGTTCACCTAAAGTGAATAGCCTGGCGATGGCTTTGTTCGGAAAACTCATGCGAAGAGAAGAGCTCAACGGCATGACCGCAAATTCGTTTTACATTTTAGGGATGTTGGTGAGCGTCGCCTTTTTTTCCAAACCTGTCGTTCTTCTCTCGGTCTTGTTCTTAGCCTTGGGTGATCCGATTGCGGCCATTATCGGCAGTCTTTATGGCAAGCACAAGCTCATCGGCAAAAAGAGTCTAGAAGGCGCTTTCGCTAATTTTTTACTCTGCGGAGCCGCGAGTTTCTTATTTGCAATGGGTTATTTAAACCACGCTGCTGAAACCGCCTTAACCATCGGTTTAATTGGCGGTCTCGTGAGCGTGACTGCGGAACTCATTCCTGCTCCCATCGATGACAACTTTACGATTCCGGTTTTCTCGGCCGTTTTATTGTCTTTGATTGGATCGCTCGGAATTCTTTCCTTTTAACCCCTTATTCGAATCTTAAATCCGCAACCATTTCTTGACGCGAGCACTGAGTATTAAACGTGTGCTGTGTGCTCGGTGAGGAATCAAGTTGATCGAAATACACATCGATGGCTTTTACGGTTTTGGCGATGTCGTTTTTCGATCCATCTTTTAATTCAAGTAAGAGCGACCACATTCCGTGTTTCCAATAGACGTAATCTTCAAACGCACCATCGCAGGGATAGACGATATCGGTCGATGTGCCGTGGCGGTAACCATTCTGTTCAGCCGATTTCCGGGTGATTTGGTCAAATAAGTTGTGGTCTTTGGTGTGAGTATTTCCGACCGAAACTCCCCAAGGATAAGTTAAAGCGCCCGCGTAACCGTGCACTGTGAGACTGCCCGAAAAGGTCCTTGTCGTGACAAAATTCATCAATGTTCGAATGCTGCCTAACTTGCCGCCCGTCGCACTGATGCAAGGTCCGGGATAGTCGCGATTGGGATCTTTTCCTTTTTCGTAACGGCTTCCGGCGTTGTAGCCTGAGATATTTAAGACGGGAATAATCGTCCATTCCGTTTCCGAGAGCTCTCCTCGATAGAGGTTTTTGCTTTCGTAACGGTTTAAAATATTCTTTACGAACTCAAGGGTAAATTCGGGGGCTGCGAGTTCGTTTCCATGATGAGTAGAGACGACTAAATGCCCGACCTTTGAAGGATCGACTTGTGCGGGAGTCGTGCTAATCCGAATCGCAATGATGTCTTCGCCGTCATCATTTTTTCCAATACTAAATGTCTGACTGAAGCCAGGGTGCGCAGCCTGCAATTGATTCAGTCTATCCACGACGGATTTATACCGACCTGTGGGAACGGCAAAGAGTTGAACACTAATAAGAGAGAGAATGGAAAGTTTGATAAGCTTCACGCCTACCTCCGGACTAGGGGTTAACTGCGAGACTTCTCTAAACTGAACGGGATATGAAAAAAGTGCTTGAACTAAGAGTCATTATATTCAGATAAAAACTATTTGTAGATCTTTTTTTCTGGAACTGGATAAAACGACGACAAAACGTTATCATTTGTATTCGAGATGATGACAACCGAAATCCAAATTCAAAAAGCGAGTTCAGTCTCTTCCGAAAAGATCATTTCGTTTCTCAATCAAGAACTGCGATCTCAGTCGGAGTTTTCAATCGAGGCCGAGTATCCAGCGATGTTCAGCGAATTTCCCGGGGGAGATTCACTGATTATAACGCAGGGTGAAGAGATCGTATCGCATGCGGCGTACGTCATCCGAGAATTTCAAAGTGCGAATTACCGAATGAAAATGGGAGTCGTCGGTTCCGTCGCAACCCGAAAAGATTTCAGAGGGCAGGGATACGCGAGTCGCCTCATGAAAAAAGCTTTCGACGAAATGCGATCGCGCGGATGCATGGTCAGTCTTCTGTGGTCAGACAACGAACAATTTTATTATCCTTTGGGTTTTTACCGAATTGGTCGTGAACTCGATCTCAAATTTTCGATGGAAAGCGTTCCGGATATGCTCGACGGAGTTCGCGAAGCGACTTCCCAAGATGTTGCGCACATCTGGCGACTCTATCAAAGACACGAACTCAAAATCGATCGTTCCCTAGAAGAACAGAAACTCCTCTTAAAAACACCCCTCGCAAAAGTCTACGTGTGGGCAGACTCGTCGGGCGTCAAATCTTACGTCGTTATCAACAAGGGCGTTGATTTCAAAAATTACATTCACGAATGGGGCGGAGATATCCAAGGCGTTACCCAAATTGTTGCTTACTGCCAAAGAAAAATTTACAAACAAACGCCACTCACACTGATTTCTCCCGCTGCAATCGATTTAAACCCACTCAAACAGTTTGCAGTCGAAAAGTGGGAAGGTGTCGTAGGTTTGATGAAAGTTTTAGATCGCACGCTCCTCATGAGTCTTTACGAAAATTTCTTAAAACGCCAGAATATTGCCTACTCCTGGAACCGCGAAAAAAACGGCCTCTTCTTCGGCAAAGACGAACATTTTATCCGCAACGACCAAGAACTTCTGAAACTTGTGTTTGGCGAAGGTGGGACCCCAAAGAATCATCCCGAGTTGCCATTTTTCCTCTGGGGTTTTGATTCGATTTAAGACACTAAGGTTAATCTTCGTCTTAAGGTTAATCATTCGATCTAAAGATTAAAATTAAGATTAACCTATTTTGATTTTTTGAGTTTTTCTTCCTGTGTTGAGTAGTTGTCGAGGACGACTTGGATGCGTTCCATGGATTCTTTTTCGAGGAGTTTTGTGGGGAGGGCTTCGTAGAGAAGCCAATATCTGAGTTTGACTCGAGCGCTTAAGTACAGCCAGACCCGATCGGAAACATTGGGGGTCGGGAACATTTTTAAAAGACAAACGGCGCGTTCGATATAGGAGGTGGGATCGTCTGGGGCTTCTCCCATCAGGGTAAAGATGTCGCCGGATTGTTGAATCGTCGTATTAAATTTTCGGCTGGAAACTTTTCTGAACCCGGGAAGATCAATCATAAATTCGGGCCGGAGCATTTTGGGTTCGGTGGGATCCCAGATGAATTGAAAGATTTTTAGAATGTAATTGCGAGTGCTTCCGGGAGCTTTGTTGATATTTGTGAGAGCCCAGTCGTTGTACTTTGAAATATCGCTTAAGATTTTAGGAGCGATTTTGCGGTCGGCATCGATGGAGATGTATCCGTCGAATTGGATGGTGTTATCGCCGACGCGTTTGATTTTGCGTTCGTAATATTCCGGATTTTTTCCTTTAAAGACTTCGGCGAGTTTCAAAAGGATTTGCTCGTCGGGTTCGATGGCGAGCAGGGGAAGGGTGTCGGCTGCGAATCCTGAAACGCAAATGAGTAACGCGAGAAAAACTTTTTTCACTTCTTAAGCCCTCTGAATGCCCATAATCCGTGTAGGGAGAGAAAAACTCCGAACAATAAGGATAATAGACCCCAGAGAGAGACGTCAAAAATAATTGCACCTTGATTCAGATGCAAAAGAGCAATGCCGAGTGCCATAAAACTAAAACTGCTCATGGCTAAAAATCCGAAATAAATTCCTGTTCTCAAAACGACATTGGTTTCTTCAAGCTGCTTGCTTTTAATTTCGCGTGCGAAATTATTGAGCGACCAAGTTCTTAAGTACCTTTTTAAAAGCCTAGGAAAAGTCTCAAGGGTGTCCTGTAAATCTCTTCCAAGAACCATCACATCTCGAGTCAATCGATCTTTACTGTAGCGAGTGGAGAGAACTTGCTTCGCAAGTCGGTTACCGAGCTGAAGAATGTCAAAATTCGGATCGAGCTTTTTGCCGAGGCCGTCCATGGTGACGAGCGCCTTAAATAAAAGCATGAGCTCACGAGGAACAACGAGGTGATGGCGAGCCGCGATGCCGGTCGAGCGCAGTAAAATCACGCCGACATTCACTTCTCCTAACGACATTCCTACGTAAGGCGAAATCGTATCCATTAAATCTTTTTGAAGCTGATTGACGTCCACTTCATGGGTCGTCGGGCAGAGCATCAGATACTCGCTCGCTAAGCTTTCGTAATCTTCGTCCATGATGGCAATAAACATCGTAATGATGCTATTCTGGACGCGTTTACTTAAACGGCCGACGATTCCGAAATCAATGATTCCGATTTTTCCGCTGTTTAAGACGAACAAGTTTCCGGGGTGCAAGTCCCCGTGAAAAATTCCGTCCTTCATCACCATATGGAAGAAAGCATCGCAGCCCGATTCAATGATTTCCATCGGCTTGATTCCATTTTTGATAATGGCGTCTCTATCCGAAAAACGGATGCCTTCGAATCTCTCGAGTACCAAAACTTTACTGGTCGAGAAATCCGAATAGACCAGAGGGATTTCGACTTTGCTCAAGTCTTTTAAATTATTTTTAATTTTTTTGATGTTATTCGCTTCGACGCGGAAATCGAGTTCGTAGAGAATCGTCTTAAAAAATTCATCCACCATCCCTTGCGGGTTGAAGGGAGCGACTTCAGGGACATAAGTTTCTAAAAGGTAAGCAAGCCCTTTTAAAATCGAAACGTCATTCTGAATGACTTTATCAATCCCAGGCCTTTGGATTTTTACCGCGACGAGCTCACCTGTCTTTAGTTTTGCTCCATGCACTTGGGCAACGGAAGCCGCAGCCAAGGGCTTCTCCTCAAACTCTGCGAAGATTTCTTCGAGCGGCTTTTTAAATTCGCTTTCTAAAAACTTTTTAATTTCGGGAAAGGGAACTCCGGGCACATCGTCTTGGAGTTTCTGAAATTCGTCGGTGTATAACTCGGGCAAAAGGTCCGAGCGCAAAGCGAGCACTTGTCCAAGTTTTATAAAGGTAGTTCCCAGTTCTTCAAACACCATTCTCAAGCGCTCCGGGACGGGAAGGCTTGCTGATTGCTCGTTTGCTTTGGTTGTCGTCGGTAAAAAGCGTCTTAGCTTCATCCGGTTGACGACTTCTAAAAACCCATGCCTGACCAGTACCGAGACGATTTCTTTCACACGTCCGGCGTTCTTGAACGCTTGGGTAATATTATTTGCTGTGCTGATGACCTTCATCGGTTAGTGCCAAAGTAATTTCGTTATCATCGACTGAGACGTTTTTTACAACCACTTCGAGAGAATCGCCTAAGCCGAGAACGGTATGTCCCGGGCGCTTTCTTAAGCAAACTCGCATTTCGTCGTATTCATAATGGCCATCGAGAGAGTCTTTGGGCACAAAACCTTCCAAAGCAAAATCAGCGATCTCAACAAAGAGACCTTTTGCGATCACTCCGGTAATCATTCCCGGAAATTTTTCGCCCTCGCGACCCTTCATGAACCAACATTGTTTTCTTCGAACGATGAAACGCTCGGCTTCTGTCGCGCGTCTTTCTCGTTCGGAGGTGACTTCTCCGAGTTCCTCAAAGTCGTGGTCCTTATTGAACTTATCGGCTTTATCATGCGTTCCAATAAGCCGTTTTAATGCGCGGTGTACAAGAAGATCCGGATACCGTCGAATGGGGGAGGTAAAGTGCGCATAGTCGCGGAGCGCCAATCCAAAATGACCAATAGGCGAAGGACTATAACGCGCTTGCTTCTGAGAACGGAGCACCATGGTGTGGAGCGTTCGGGTGCCTTTATTGTTCAACGTATTTTTTAAGAAATCTGAGAAGGATTTTGGACTCACTTCGCGAAGAAGGTAGTTAAATCCGAGGGATTTCGCGAGCAGATTCAATTCTTGAATGACTTCGGGATCAGGATGCTCGTGAATTCGGTAAAGCGCTTTTTGTCGTCCTTCTTTCAACGCTTTTGCGACGACTTGATTCGCTGCGATCATAAACTCTTCGATGAGTTTGTGGGATTCATACTTGGGTGCCTTAAAAACGCTCACAGGCATTTGGTCTTTATCGAGTTGCAGTTTCGATTCGGCTAAATCGAAATCGAGAACGCCTCGATTTTTTCTTCCCTCTAAAAGCTTGCGATAAAGTTGATAAGCAACGCTGAGCGGTTTTTCAACGTCGCTGTATTTGTCGCGATTTTTACTTTCGATAAATTCATGCACTTCAGTGTAGGTCAGTCGACGAATGGTTTTGATAATCGCATCGTAGAATTTCGTCGCAATAATGCCGCCAGCTTTGTCGTAATGGATTTCAGCCACCATCGCGAGCTTGTCTTCTTTAGGTCGCAAACTGCAAACATTGTCGGACAACTGGTGGGGAAGCATCGGAATCGCGATTCCCGGAAAATACACACTCGTCGCACGATTGAGCGCTTCTTTATCTAACTCCGTTCCGTCTCTGACGAAAAAACTCACGTCCGCAATCGCAACATACAAAATAAAGGCAGGACCACTGCTGGGCGCCTCTACCAAAATCGCATCATCGAAATCCTTGGCATCCTCGCCGTCAATTGTGACGAAATCTCGGTCTCGGTAATCTCTGCGTGTCGACGGAGGATCGAGCATTTCCACTTTGGCGCGCTCGATGGCTTCGTCGGCTTCTTTGATGACTTGGGCGGGAAATTCATTCGGAAGAGAATATTTCGAAATCGTAATTGCGACATCTTGCTTGGGAGTCAGCTCATTTCCCATCGATTCTTGTAAAATGACTCGGGCAGGGTGCTCGTGAGTCGGAAAGTCGACGATCTTCGCCGTGACCCAATCGCCTTTGACGATCTCCTTACTCTTGTCCTTGAAAGCGAAAAAATCGATTCCCGTATCAATAAAGTAACGTCCTTTGGACTCCATGACCTGTCCAAACACAAGCGATTGAGTATGTCCCACGACTTCGGCAATGTGAGCATAAACGCGTTTTCCGTCTCGTTTCAAAGTGTAACGAACGATATCGCCATCTAAAAGGTAAGAGGCTTGCTTCGCATCGACATAAGCATCCGGAATGTCTTTGACAAAACAAATGACAAACCCAAAACCTTTTCGATTTTTGTCAATTTTTCCTTCGTGCCGTTTTTGAGTGCGATTTTTAAGAAAAGAAAATCCGTCGTCCGCAGGATCATTTTGATTCTGGTTTCGCGAGGAGTGACCGCGTCTGCCGTGAGGCCGGTCATTTTGATTGGGTTGATTGAAGCGTCCATGACGGCGCCCTCGACCTGGATTGGGTCCGCCTTGTTGCTGCTGACCCTGTCCTTGATCTGAACCCTGAGCTTGACCGCCGCGGCGACCGCGACCTTTGGGGCGACTCTTTTGTTGCTTATTCTGCTGTTTTCTACGCTGTCGACTCACCAAACAAGTATGAGTGCGATTGCCGAATAGTGTCAACAGTTTCTAGAATTCCGTCATTGCGAGCGTACCGAAGCAATGACTGCTTTCTAGCAATTAATGCGGCAAAGGCGGTAAAAGTGTCGCCGGGTTTGCACCCTGATTCGACGATTTGTGGCCTGAACCTCCGGATTCAACGGGAGGAAGGAGTGTTTTTCCTAACGTTGGGGGAGGGTTGTTTTTATTAAAATTGTCGTCGTAAGCCGATGCCGAAGCCGTCGGAGCGCGAGGCGCTTCGAGTTCAGGTAATCCCATAATGTCGTCGGCTTCTTGATTCAACTGCTCTTGAAAATTCATTGGCTTTTGGGGAGCCGCTGCAGCTTGTACTTTGGGGGCCGGAGCAAAGACGCGTGGCTTTTCTTCGAAGTTTCCTTGGAAAAGACTTGTCAAAGGTTCGCCCGAGCGGAAGGAAATGCTTGGCATCACTTGCGCTGTAGCAGGGAAACAAAGAATGTCATTTCCGATAGGACGATTGCTTTGCAAATCTTCCACCGTCATCACCAGTCCTTTTGAATTCGTACGTTTAT
This sequence comes from uncultured Bdellovibrionales bacterium, assembly GCA_937903155.1. Lineage (GTDB taxonomy): Bacteria > Bdellovibrionota > FAC87 > UBA2466 > UBA2466 > CALCZU01. The sequence goes on along the minus strand of CALCZU010000040.1, from coordinate 3,474 downwards.
CAAAACCTAAAGACGGTTTCACTTGTGTGTTCGCAGGATAACAGACCACGCTGTCCGTCGAACGAGGTGCGGGCGAAGAATGTTCTTTGGAACCAGAGTGACCCGTTTTATGCGAGTTCGTCGATGCGAATTCACGATTTTGTCCGACGACTTCTCTTCCAAAAGAACGTTCGGAGTTCTGAGGGAACACGTCGACAATTAAGCGAGGAGGGCTGGACAGCCAAAACGCATCCATTTTACTGTCTGCTGCTTTAGAGAAAGCGCGAATCAAAATGCCGCCTTCAGGACTGTCTGTATTAATCGCGATGGGTCCGAAATACTTACTTGTTCCTTTGTAAGAATCGTTAATCGCGGCCTCGGGAATTCCGCCGGCGAGTTGGATCCCTTGAATGGAAATTCGGCTCTCTTTTTCTTGAGTTACGACTTTAATCGAAGGGGGGTGAGCTCCTTCGCCGTTGAATTCCAGGACAAGTCTTTCGAAATCTAGAGCGTGATGTCTTGCGAATCGGAAGTTACGGATAGTGAGTTCCGCGCCTTCGGAATGGCCTTTCGCAAAACCGTTCAGACCGATGAGGGTGATGAGAGAAAAAAGAATGAGTTTTTTGTTCATAGCGATTTGCACAAAAGAATGTGCCTCCAATAGCTGCTTCGGAGAATTGTGTTAAACTCTTAAGGAAATATTCACAATCTCATGACGCAAAAAGCCAACACTATGAAGCATCGAGTTCTTAACTTCTTAACAATCGTAGCATCCATCGTTTTGATCGTTTCCTGTGCCTCCACACCGCCTGAAACCCCGCCTCCCTCCGAACCAAAATTCAACGCTTTTAGCCGGAGTGAGGTTTTAGAAGAAGTGAAAGAAGATCCCAATGCATTAAACGCCGTCGAGGCCACCCAAGATCCGACCTACACGAAGCTCATGCAGTTGCTCACATCGCTCGGCTATGAAGGTGTCGGATTGCAGTTCGAACCCAAGGAGCGCTTGGAGTTTTTAATTCAATTATTTTCCCATCCAAAAGCCGCCAACCGAGATTTGCGTTTAGTCTACACGGGGCTTCAAATGTTTTATGATTTCAAGCGTCAGAGTTTAACGGTAGGCGGTCTGACGGACATTAATAAGGTCGTCGCGTTTATCGAAAAAAATATCAAACTGAAAAAGCCTGCCGATCGAAAACCGATTGTGAAAACGCCTGTCAAAAAGGTTTCGCCTACGCACGTTCCGCCGGTAGCGCCGGTTTTCCCGAAGAAAATTCCCGACGACGTCAGTCAAAAACTGCAAAAGCAAATTCCCGAACCTGCCGCCACACCTGAAGACGCGAAGCCGACGCTTCTCGAATCGAACGACGCAGAGCCAGAGAGCGCTCTTCCGTTTCAGGGAGAGAGCCAAACTCAGAGCCCTTCTTCACCGAACTCGTCAACTCCTATCGAGGAATAGCCGATAATAGGAGGTGAAATTGAAACTCAGTCCATTCATACAGGAAATTGTTCATATCCTTCCACTTCCTGGTCAAGTCTCCGAAACTTGGGTTGAAATCTCAGAAATCGATCCGAATAAACCCACCATCATTTTAGTTAGCGGATTCGGTGCGACGAGACGTACGCTCACCATCATGAGAAAACGTCTGATTAAAGATGGATTCAATGTTTTCGCCGTTGGATTGGAATGGACCACGATTTCGGAAGCTTTTTTAGGGTTTTTCCCCGTCGCCCACAAAATCTATTCTCTGATTTTGAGAATTCGAAAATTGCGAGGAATGCAGAAATCGAAAATTTATCTGGTGGCACACTCTGCCGGAGGCCTGGCTTCGCGTTGGTATATCCAGATGCTAGGCGGATCGCATTACTGTGATGCCTTAGTGACGCTCGGAACTCCCCACCGCGGCACCTGGGTGGCTGGTCTGGGATTTATCTCTCATTTAGCATTGAAGGCGCGTTGCTTATATCAAATGCTTCCGTTTTCGCGATTTATTCGCTCTCTCAATAAAACCCCTTACCCAAAAAACTTTCCGACTCTAGCCTTGAGCTCGAACGGTGATTTTCTCTGTCCGAAACAATCTACCGCACTTCCAGATACGGTTTTTGGAAACCAAGACGTGACGGCGGTTGAGCTCTCAAAAATTTCGCACAGTGAGTTTTTAATGAGTAAAAAAAGTTATTCTTTAATGTCCAGCTTCCTTCATAAGCTTTCGAAAGAAGAGACACCAGCTCCCCTTTTGCAGATTCTGTAGGTCTCTCGCAAAGTTAAAACTCCTCGGGCTTTATTTTCACTTCACAATCTGGAATTTCGTTGGTAAAACCCTTTGGTTCATTATCGCCAATTTATTGGGAGGGTTTACCTTATGGCAATGACAGATGCAGATGATTACCGCGGCTGGCCTCACTTAATGTGTTCCGGTTTCGATTGCGACCGAAAAGCTTTAATGTCTTTCGACGTGGTTTATTCTTTTCTAAGAAACCTACCCGTAAAAATTGGCATGCAACCGATGGGACTTCCGATCGTTTACAAAGTCCGAAAAGAAGATCACCCAGATATTGGGATCACGGGCGTGGCGATTATTGCAACTAGTCATGTGAGCATCCACACTTTTCCACAAGGTCAAAAAGACGGAAAAAGAAAACCCACAGGAATTCAAAGACGCGTTTTCAAACCCTTTTTTACTTTCGACTGTTACAGTTGCAAAGGTTTCGATCCTGACGTCGTATACGACGAATTGAAACGCATCTTCAAACCGAAAACGATTGAGACGACTTTAGTCTATCGACTCCGAGAAGACGAAGAGCTGATCGAAGTTGAAGATTACTAAAACTTAGCCTCATTTTTGCCCGATTTTTATTTTTTAGAAATCTGAGTTACTATTCTCCACACAAGGGGGAATACTACATGCGTTTCTTAATCATCATTTGTTTAATGTCGTACGTGGGGAGTGCTCGGGCGGATCGTTGGATTGTCAAAAATGCGATTCGAAATCAGGATAGTTTGAAAAGGTTGGGTTTTAGGAGTGTCAAAGAATTACACTTTAAAAATACCTACACCGTCATCACAAACGATAAAAAAAATCAGGATGCGAGAGAGTTAGACCTTCTCCAAGAGAATTTTGGGACGAAAGAAATTTATCCCGACTTTCCAATTGGTTTAGAAACCACTCCGCAGGTGAGCGCTGCCGCTGTCGAAGAAAGCTGGCATGTCGACAAGATGAACTACTCTGCCTTTGAAAATAAATTCACGGGCGAAGGGATCGTGGTCGCCGTTCTCGATACCGGAGTGGATACCCAACACTCGGCCTTGAAAAATCACATCTGGATCAATAAAAAAGAAATTCCTGGAAACGGAATCGATGATGACGGAAATGGTTATATCGACGATGTGACAGGCTTTAGCTTTAACACGCACACCGGAAAAGTGACCGATACGAATAGTCACGGAACTCATTGCGCGGGCATCATCGCCGCAGATCCTCAGAAAAAAGATGGGGT
>CALCZU010000039.1 GCA_937903155.1 uncultured Bdellovibrionales bacterium | reverse complement strand
ACGTGTGCTCTTCCGATCTGTTGTTGCTTTTAAAAGCTCAAAATCAAATCGAAGACAAAAGACGTTTCGAAAAATAAACCAAGATTTTGAAACGGGTGTTTTTAGTTTCCATTCTAAATCGAAGAGAGCGAAATCTCTGGGTACGGCGAATTCGGTGAAGTCGCTTTTTGTTTCTGAAGCGTTGATTAAAAGCGCGTCGAGAGATTTGCCTTGAAGCGATTGAGAGTCCCCTTCAATCTTCCAACGTTCAAATGACCAGCTGATAAATTCTTTGAGAAGACGATAGGCGTTCTGATTTCGTCCGGAGTAAAGAAAATCTGCCCAGAGCGCGCTCAGTTTTCTGCCTTCGACAATCGGAGCGGACGGGATGGGGGACCATTCTACCTGCAGCGTTTCGCCTCGGAAAAGATAATCTGAATGATTTGCGGTGAGTAAGGGCGCTTTGTGAACTTGCAGAAGACCGTCCGCATTTCTTTTAAAGAATGTTTTCAGCGGGATTTTACGGCGATTTGAAAAGTGCCAAGCGAGTTCGCCTTGGCTCAAAGTTTTCGTCAGCTGAAGGCGGGTTCGAGAAGGGCCTTTAGAACCTATCCACAAAAAGGCGCTGCTCATTTCTTTTAGAAGGCCTGCGTTTGCAATATTACGTAAGGCGAGCGTCTCTGGAAAAAAACGGAAATAGGGTTCGTCGGAAACAAATGCTTTTGCACTCGCTAAATCTGAAGCCAGCTCGTTGTAATCATCCACAAAATTTTCTGACAACACTGTTGCGGGAGTTTTTAGATTTGGAAAAAGATAGAACTTATCGACAACCGAGAACCCCAGGTCCGCGAAATTTTTTTCGAGGTGTTTTTGTGTGGTGAGAGAAGAGGTCTGAGGCAAATCGAGTTGGCAAAGACTTTCACCGATGCGCTCGTGAATGTCTGTCGGTTTTCCCTGAAAGGCATTCAAAGAAACTGCGTTTTCACAGACCTGAATCAGCACGCCTTCTTCGCGCAATTGGGCGAGCAAAATCGAAGACGGAGCGCGGTTGAAAAAGACAATCGCATCGACCGAAATTGCTTTTTGAAAAGAAAGCGCGTCGTTTGCTTCTACAAACGAAAAGCTTTTTGAAACTTGAGACAAGTATTCGATTAAAAAAGGGTTTTTATCGCCGTAAAGAAGGATGTCGAGCCCGGAAAAGTCAAAGGGCCTAAAGGCGTTTACTGAATCTAGATCACCCGTTGTCATGAGTGCAGGGAAGATACCGTACTTTTGTTGCCCCTCCAACTTCTAAAAAAGGTATTTGGGCGTCCTTAAAGGGTAGTAATTCCAGGCATTTCGAGTATATTTCACGCGGCAAACAAATGAAAAAAGCACTGCTCATTGGATTTCTCCTGCTCTTCGGGGCCGCGTACTTGGACAATAGTCGAGGGCCGCTCGTACCTATCTTGGCGAATGTATTTCAGATTTCGTATGGGACGACGACTTGGTTTTTGGTGTTAGGAAACCTAGGTGCGGTCGCGGGCCTGTTGGGAATCGTCCCGATGCTAAGGTCTTTTTCTATTGTTCAGCTGGCTCGGGGATCGTTGCTTTTTTTCTGCGGTCTTGCGGTCTTTTTATTCTGGGTGAAGAACTTATTTACGCTCTTTCTGTTTGCGGGTTTTTTGGGGGCGGTCATCCCGGTTTTGGGAGGACTTGCGAATCTTTTTGTGATGGAAGGATCGCCCATCGAAAGCCGCTCGAAATGGTTTTGTGGTCTGCACCTTTTTTACGGAACGGCATCTCTCATCGCGCCTTTTGTCTGCGCGTTTTTACTGGGTAAAGAACTCCCCTGGTTTGCTCCCTTTTTGGCGTGTATCCCGCTCGTTTTAATTATTTTGACGGTCTTAGGTTTCGAAAAAAACATTTCTGCGGACGAAAGTGTTTTAGAAAAATCCGGATTTCGACTCAGCCGCGGTCATCTTTTAGCGATTGGAATTTTCTGCCTCTACGTCGCCGGAGAAGTCATGATGTCGATGTGGATGGTTGCGTATCTTGAGAGCGTCGTTCATTTAAGTCTGAGCGAGAGCTCGCGCTATTTAAGTGGGTTTTTTGTCACGATGACCTTGTCGAGAGCCCTTTGTTTTTTCTCCCTCAAAGAGAGCACGGAAATCAAAGTGCTCTTCGGATGTGTCGTTTTATCGATGGTCTTTTTCTTCCTTGGGCACTTTGGATATTTGATTTGTTTTGCATTTGCAGGAATTTTAGGGCCTTTTTTCCCGATCTTTTTATCCCTTTGCACTCAGAAATTTCCGGCGCATTCCCGATCCTTTACAATGTGGCTTTTGGCCTCAACCCAAGCCGCATTAGCGCTTTTGAATCTCATCGTCGGGAAGCTCAGCGACTTACTTGGAATGGCGACCGCCTACTACGTCCCGATAATCTTACTCATACTAACCCTCATCTTTTTGGGAGTTTTCTTCCTCCCCAAAAAAGAGGGAACTGCTGTAAGTCCCCAATAAAGAATTCTGATACGAATCGGGTTTACAATTGCTGCTCTCTGCCATTATTGTATGCCCCTTAGTCTATTAGGCTCGCATGGCGGAATTGGTAGACGCAAGGGACTTAAAATCCCTCGGTCGCAAGGCCATCCCAGTTCGATTCTGGGTGCGAGCAGTCTACATCCCTTCGGGATTACCCCTGCCAAGGCAGTCCACAAATTTAATAAATAGCAAACAACACACCCAGAATCGTCCGGCGTAGCCGTAAGGCGTAGACGGACACTATGCAAATCTCGGATTCACGAAAGTACGGCTAAAGCCTTTGTTGCAGAGAAGAAATAATTTTTCTATCGCGAATATAATTTAATGGCTATTGAAGAATAAAAACCTATGGATTTCTAAGTGGATGGTTATTTCCTTTATCGAGTGGATACAAACTTCAGTGCTATAATTGAAATAACTAGAAGAGCCAAAAAGAAAACTCTAGCGAAGTTTACTGGATCCTAGAAATAAATGATGCCAGTTATGGCTGTTCCAAATGCGCCAATTCCTGCCCAAACTCCGTAAGCAGTACCAAGGGGGATCGTATGCAAAGCTTTAGTCAGTAACCAAAAAGAAAGTGCAGAAAATGAAATGAAACCAATAGTAGGACCAGTCTTTGAAAAATTGTCAGATAATTTTAGAAAAGTTGAAAATCCAATTCCTGCAGCTCCCGCGGCAAGTAAATATAGCCATCCCATCTGTCCTCCAAAGCGTAAAAGTGCCAGTTCACTTTCGACACCTCTTCGCAGGTGTGAAAAGTGAACTGACTCCTTCTCTCTTTTTAGTAGCAGACAAACGGGATTTTTTTGCCGTTGCGAATGATTTCTCCGCTGAAGGTAAGTATGACTTCTACTCCATTGGTAACGTAGATTTCTTTTTGCAAAGATGATTTTCTAGTGAGTTGAGCGCTCACTCCGTTAGGACATTTAATAGAAATGAAGCTGTAATCTTCATTGGCATCAAAAGGAACGTCAATACAACCGGGAACAGCTTGGTAATTTACCATCGTGACATCGGGGTTCGAAGCTTCCTTCTTTTCAGCAAATTTTCTTTCGTGAACAGAAGCTTTTTTTCCCAAGGTAAACATGAATTGCGACCAAGGTTTTGCCGTTTCGTCCTTCATTTCACAGCTAATTCCCGCAAAGCTATTCAAACTAAAAACAAGAGCGGAAATAAAGATCAAAAATCGATTCATGGCACATCCTTCGTAAGTCTAATTCTAAAACCCGTAGCGTTTTGACTTTGGGGAGTCAACGACGGTCTGCTAAATACCGAAGTTCTCCTTAACATTTTTTCACATCTCGCGTCTTCGCTTCACTTCATCTCATATGGCTTCCGATTGACTATTACAAATCTTGCAATAACCTTTCTAAAAATTCTTGCGATGGGGGAGAGCATGAAAACAGTTCTGGGTATAATTTTGCTGTTGATGGGTACGGGTAGTTATTCTTTTGCTTCGAGTGTCGTCGAAGATTTCGCTGGCACTTACGAGGTTGTAAAAGCAAAGTGTAAAAAGTCGACCCAGCCCCATTGTACTTCTGTCGTTTTTTTGACGATTTTAGATGAACCCAATGTGACAAAATCTCTTCACGGTAAAATTGTCTATCATCTGAATAATGGAACAGACGAAGTATTGGATCTGAAAATGGGAAACAGCCCCAACGGCTCTGACCCCTATCATTACAATATCGGACGTTTTTTTCCGACTCACGGTGTGGGGTTCTGGTGGCACGGTGAATTTACCCCTCAGAATGGGAATGGCCATCGAACCGAGGCGAGTTTGTTTGACCTGAAATACCGCTATACAAGTGGCTGGACCAAAAACTGGGCGACATATCACAGCACTTGGATAGAAAACACAGTCGAATCTTTTGTGTTGGATCTCAAGAAAAAGTAAGCGCTCTAAAGGATTCGTAGGGAGCGCAAAGGTGTGAAAAGTGAACTGACACCTTCTCTCTCTCTCTATGCAAATCTCGGATTCACTCTCTTCATTCTCAAAAATGAAGAGTCATTCTTCCTCCCACGTTCGCAGTAGTGAACATTCCGGTACCTTCTTGAAAGTGGTTCGTCACTCTCAGGTAAGGTCCTACGCTAAGAACTTTCGAAAGAGAATAATCCATTCCGACTTCAGTTCTCACCATGTTATTTTTCAGTGGCTGGCCCATATCTGCCAATAAACTCAATTTTGTGTAAAAACTGACGCGTTCTCCATTCCAAAAATGATACAGAAGCGACGGCCCCGCCAGACCATAAAAGCGATCCCCGCCGGTCGTATAGGCAAGCGAAAGATCAACTCCCAGGGCGAATTTGTTTAGCAGGTAATACTGGCCTCCCAGTTCTGAAGAGCCAAAAAAACCAATTCCTTGAGTGGCATACCCTCCACCAGCAGAGCCGGAAATGCTCATTTTACCTCTTAGAATTTTCACGAACGAAAGTGAACTTTCTCCTTCTGACGCAAATACAACAATAGAAAAAAATACTGCGGCTACGAATTTTTTCATCTCTGTCCTTTCGAATTCAAATTGCTTAAGGTAGACGCAATCCTCTTGAAATCGGTGACAAAAATTATCGTGAAAAAAAAGGCACCGAAGGTAAGTGGGAAATTATCTCTAGATTAGAAGGGTCTTCCGCCATTGATGACAAAAGAACAAAATAGCGTAAAAAAATGTATGGCACTTTTCGTCTGACAGTTGTTGAGTGACACCTTCCCGCGAGAAGTGGAGCTTTAAGATTCGGGGGGGCTCTGATTTCCCGGGTTGGCCAAGTTTCCCATTTTGGGGCCACAGCCCGTTCCTCCGAGAGATCCGTTCGAGGTGGTTTTCGGGGAGTGAAGAAGCTTCTTTGTCACTTCTTCAAAAAAAGCACTCGCGGCGTTTAATTTTTCTGCGGCCGTTTGCCCCGATAGCCCTTGTTTAAAGGCGCGGGCCTTCTGCACTTTTTTGGGTTCCTCAACCACGACTTTTTCAAAGTCTTTAAAAATCGAATTTGTTTCACCAAAATTCGCTTCACTCTCACCGGGATGAACGTAACCGATGAGTTTATAAAATTGTTTTTCATCCATTCCGCCGGCTCGGGCGAGTGCCGTAATCTTTTCGATGTACCACTTTTTCGAATGCGTTTTTAAAAGTTCTTTAATGATGTAATCTTCCATCTCTCTTAAAATGAGCCCTAATCTTTCGACTTCGCCCGCGGGAAGATCTGCAAAGGCCGCATATCGATCGGCATCGGCTCCCTTGCGTTCGATGACTCCCCCTAACGGATCCATTCCCAGTTCGTAAAGTAGTTCCCATAAGGTTTGTGTGACTTTTAAAATGTCATTTGAGGCGCCGGAGGTGATGTCGAGCACGGACGAAGCGCTGAGAGGATCTTCGCTCATGAAAATTCTTTCCATCGCTCTGGAAGCTAAACCGAGGTAGACGCTCGCAATCATGCTTTTGGCGGTATTTGAATTATTTTTGAATCGAACATAGCCTCCCTTGCCATTCTCGGGAGAGACGACTGCAGTGTAATCAAAACGTTTCCCAAGCATCGTTCCGACTATGGCGTGACCGAACTCGTGGATGGAAGTGTAAATTCGTCTCGCGGGGATCCTCCCTTTGATTTCCAAGGGTGGAAATGTGAGCTCAATGTGCGAACGGGTCAGGACCACTCGTGGGGCATTGAGGTCTCGAAAGGGTCTAGCCGAGACAATAAGAGTCGAAGTTTTGGGCTTAAAGTCCAAAGTGATCTGGAGGGGTTCTCCGGCGAGCACCGATGACTTGGGGATACTTTTGATAGCATCTTCTAAGTGGGTGGCGAGTCGATGTTGAGTCACCAAGACAACGTTTCGCGCTCCTTCGGAGGGGATGACAGATTCGCTGTAGAGATAGCGTTTATAATCGGGGGTGAGTTTCACCTCTATCTGCCCTTGATTTTTGCCGTGTTTGTCATGCAGACGATTCCATAAGATTGTATCCGCCTGAAGCTCGATAATTTTCTCGTAGTCTTCTTTTTTTAACGGTTTCATGATGAGAAACCGCGGAAGAATTCGACTCACGGTTTCAGGAAGAAAAAGAGAGCCGAGGACTTTTTTGAGTTCTATTGGACGACTACTCAAACTTCTCCACGCTTTAATGACATCGTCAATTGTGGTCAGACGCGGATCGGCCACGAACCCGAATCTATCTACCGCAAAATTCATCGTCACAATATTGTAGGCGTTTCTTACGTCAATCGTCTCAGTCGTTCTTGAACCGTTTTTGCCGTAAGTGACTTTGATAAAGCCGTCATTTAAAAGGTCCTTAATGTAGTTCATCACAGGCCTATCCACAAATGCACCCGTCTGTGGATTAATTTCAAAGACTTTATCCAATTCCTCAAGGAGGAGAATAAATTTTCCGGACTTGATTTTTTGGCGTGCCGTTCTCACGACTTCTTCCAAAGTCATGATGAAATCGACCAGTGTGTCGGAGTCATTTGCCGAAAAAGCTTGCATATTAATACGAGCGATTGGAATGCCGGAAAAATGTGCAGAGAGATTCACCAATTCAGATTTCCCAATTCCTGGAAATCCCGCAATCACGCGAAATGGCGGGTTTTTCGCAACAGGACCTGGCCGATTTAAAAACGCACGCAGTTCATCTTCCATGAGTTGGCTGTAAACCTCTTGGCCTATCAGATGCTCATCTATTTGTTGAGCAACTCCCTTTAGGGTGGAAGAGGATTTCGGAAAACGAGCGGCGATGATAGCGTTTCGATAAAAACGTTCTTCTTTTTCTTCAGTGGGAGGCGCGTTTCGTAATTTGGGAGGATCGAGTGCAATCGATTGAGGTCGGAGAAAGGATCGGGAATCGAGATCGTATTCAATCGTTTGCGAGAAAGTATCTCCTCGCTGAATTTCGTTCTGCTTGAGATTCAGAGGGGTGACCCGGATCACTACTTTTCCGAGAGGTTTGTCGAAGTCTAGATAAATTTCTCGGGGTTGGGCGAGGGAAATATCGCTAGGACCTTGAAGTTTCGCCCCAAACGAAATGAGTTGTTCGGTGAGTCCGTTTGTTTTCACGACCGTTTCACGTGCTCCAGACGGCGCGTAAACAACATTTTGTTCTAAAAAATCTAAGAACTGAGTCGAATAACCGACACTCAAGTACTTATTTTCGGAAACCCCACTGGTAGTCATCCGAATTGTTTTTGCGATATTGTTTTTAATGATTTGCCGATAGTTTTGTTTGCTAAGAGGTTTCACGATGACCGTGTTGGGAGAAATCCGACTGACCGTATTCGCGCGGAAAAGGTGAGCTAACACTTTGGGTCTTGCGGAAGGGGTATTTCGAATCCATTGATCAAACCTTTCGAAATCCGCTATCGTAAAGTCATAAAAACTTTTCTTCTTTCCTAAAACGTCTTTTGAAAAGTTTTCGATTTCAGCTGGCGAGAAGTTCATCGCGGTGACGACCATCACATTTGAAAGATCAATGGTCTGTTTAGGATTTCGAGGCCTGGAGATTTTGCCGTCCGTGAGAATTCCGTTCAAAAATCCAATGAGTGGATTCGTGTTTTCTTCCACTCGCCCGTCCACAAATGCTATCTCGGGGATCTTGTCTAATTCGTCTACTAAGAAAATGAGCGGCGTTCCAGTTTTTTTGTGCTCTTCAAGCCACCACTGAAGATTGCTCGCCATATTGTCTAGCTGATCCAGCGCTCCCATACCCGCGAACGATTGGGCATCGACTCTGAAAACGGGAATCCCCGTATCTTCCAAAATTTTGAGAGAGACGCTTTTCCCGATGCCGGGCAGACCTATCATGTGAAGCGCGATAGGTTCATCTTCACGGCTTCCAAAATGGTCAAGATACTGAATCAGTCTGTCTTCAAGGGCTTTTCCTAATCGCTCTTGTCCCACAACTCTTCGGCTCAGACGCACGCGGAGTTGATGCACCTGCTTTAGAATGGCTCGTCGTTGTTCCTCTCCAAAGCGAGCGTCGACGATCTCCTTTTTGTGATAGTAAATGGAAGAAAGTGGAGGCGGAGGATTGGATTCGTCGTCCGGTTTAGCAGCCATTCCGAGAGAGCTAAATATCAGGGTCGCAGAAACAATGTAGAAAAATCGTTTGTAAAAAAGGGTCACTACTTCTCCCGTGCAAAACTCTATTTCGACAAAGTGCAGTATATTAGTGACTTAATGCATTATATCTTGCAAGTTTTTTTACAACGGGAAGAAGTTTTCGGTTTCGAAAAGTTACTGACCCATTGGCGTGAAGGGGACGAATACTTGTCGATTCGAAATGGGGATTGCCTGGGCTGAAGGATCGAAGAAGTGTTGAAGCGCGAGATCGCTCTCGGGAGTGCGGCGTTTGGGAGCGGGATCTGCACACGCTCCGGTAAAAATATAAGTGTTATTCTTATTTTCGACTTTCATTCCAAAGAGGGTCGCCAAATCGGAGAGGACAAGATCCATCTTCTTAGAAATTCCGCGGCCGTCTTCGTTGAAACTCCAATCGACTAGTTTATCGGCGCATTCTCCGGGGATCAAATAGCTTAAAGAACCATTGGTTTGCTGTTTGATCTCTTTTAGTAAATCTCTTAAGGGGACGGACTGCGCGGCAACCGAAACGATCTTGTCGCGAGAGTCGTTCATCACGACTTCTAAGAAACCATTCAAAGGTTGAGCGAACGAAGTTTTATAAAACATTGAGCGGCCGCGTGCTCTCACTTTACCGTTTAAATGTTCTACCGTATGGGCGATCGCCGTCTGAAACGGAGACCTTAAATCTTCGTCGTCCATCAAAACTAGTATGACTTCGTTTCCATTGGTTCGCACTTCGACTTTTTTGCTACGAATCTCTGGAAGTCCTGCGAAGCTTAAAGCCATTTGCTCCATGACGAGGCGTTGAGACCGAGCGAGAAGCTCTGGCGAACCTTCTTGAACCGACATCTGAACTGCTGAAATAAAATGCGGTTTAGGAAGCGTTCCTGCGACTGCTAACGAAGTTGCTAGGCCTAACGGAATAAATTTAGAAAACTTTCGCATTGCTATCTTCCTGACGTCTCAAATTCTACCGTCTGTAAAAGTTCAGGCTTCATGTACTGAACTTTGACTCGGTTTTTCTCTTCTACTCTGACCTGAGCAAAAGGGATGTTTGCACCTTGATTTGAAGCAGACAGATTTTCGGAGTCTCTCGGACTTTTTGTCTGCGCTAAAGTGAAGAACACAAAAGTGACTACGAGTCCCGCAACGACAGCTCCTCGGAATAACCACGAGCTTGAAACAATCGGAGCATGAGAGCGAGAGGGTTTTTCAAGTTTCCAACCTTTTAAAATCAGCGTCTCATCTTGTTTGAGTTTCGAATAAACTTTGATGAGCGATGAAGTAATCTCAGGCTCAGGGCGGATGTAAGAATTCCACTTCTTTTCCACTGAAGACGCCTGTTCTTTACAACGCGCGCACGTTTTTAAGTGGAGTGAAACAGCCAGCTTTTTACTTAAACTGATGTCTTTAGGAATTGTGACAAATTCCAAAAGCAATTCTTGGTCAGGACATTGAAGGAACATAGGCCCCTCCCAGTTCTGGCGATAAAGTCTCTTTAAATCCTTCGAGCAAGGTTTTCTTGGCTCGGACGTAAGCTTGCCGAGATGCTTGTTCCGTGATTCCCACTTGGTCTGCGACTTCGCGATGAGATAAACCTAAAGCATCTCTCATCCAAATAATTTCGGAATCTTTTTCATTGAGCGAAGCCATGGCGATTGCGAGTTCTCTCATTTCAACCGCAGTTTCTTGGGTGGCATTCGTCATCATAAAATGTTGGACTTCTTCGAGAGGCGCTTGATTTTTAGAACCTTCAGGGGCGCGAGCGACCTTATCGATCAGGCAGTTTTTCACAATCCGTAAAAGGTAAGACTGTACTGAAAGCGTTTCTAACGACTCGATTCGATCGAGATTGACTAAAAATTTCACAAAGGACTCTTGCATGATATCTTCCGAAAGTTCTCGGTTTCCGTTTGTTTTCCACATCAAGAAACGAAAAAGCCCCGGACTGGTCTTCTCATAAAGAGGCAAGAACGCAGATTGATCCCCTGCTTTTAGTTTTTTTATCCAATTCCCCAGTTTATTTCCCATACTCAACCTGATAGACGATCCTCTGAGGTTTAATGTGACACAACGGCAGCAAAAAGCAGGAATTTTTTTTGATTTAGACGGCACTTTAATTAACACGCTGCCCGATATCTCTGGCAATTTGAACCAAACCCGTAAGCATTTCGGTCTTAAGTTGTTGGATTCAAAAGAAATTCAGGGAAATATCGGCAAAGGCATCGAACACCTGATTCGCTCCTGTTTTCAGGATGTCGCGATTGAAAAACACCCCGAAATTTTAGATGTGATGATGAAGTTTTACGGAGAAATGCCTTACCACGGTGGAGAACTCTACAAGGGAGCGCTGGAAACTTTGACGAATTTTCACTCGAAAAAGTCGATGGTTGTGGGAATCGTAACGAATAAGCCTACGATTGCAGCCGTGGGAACCGTGAATCACTACCTTAAAGACTTCCCGTTTGCGCTTGTCTGGGGCCCTGAAAAAGTTTCTGCTAAAAAACCGAGTCCGCAGCATCTTTTGGAATCCATCCGACACTGTAAACTCGACCCCAAAGACTGTGTCTATGTGGGAGATGACGAGGTCGATTATCTGACCGCGAAAGCCGCCAATGTGGAGTTTTATGGGGCAGGGTGGGGATTTGGAAGTGTTCGCAAAACCCCCGGCAAGATCCTTGAAAATATTCAGGATTTACTCGAGTTTGTTTAAAAAACCTGTTTAGGGTATAAGGCCCCAGACTCAATGGAAAAACAAAAAGAAATTTTAAAAGGGCTTCCGGTTGAAGAACTTGAAGCGAAGATGGTGGCGTTGGGGCAACCCGCATTTCGGGGGCGACAACTGTTTCGCTGGATTTATCCCGGGCGAGAAACCGATTTTTTCAAAATGTCGGATATGAATAAGGAGTTTCGAACTCTTTTAGACGAAAGCTTTACGCTTCCTAAGCTTACCGTTGCGGATGAACAACACTCGTCCGACGGAACCATTAAATTTTTAGTTCAGCTCCCCGACGGTGAAAAAGTCGAGTCGGTGATGATCCCTTCCGAAGAAAGAAACACGCTCTGTGTTTCCACTCAAGTCGGCTGCAAAATGGCGTGTACTTTCTGTGCGACGGGATATCAAAAATTTACTCGCGATCTGAAAGCTTGGGAAATTGTCGATCAAGTCATGAGCTTAAAATTTCCAAAACCTATTACCAACGTTGTGATGATGGGAATGGGCGAGCCCTTTGATAATTACGATGAAGTGATCAAAGCGCTCAAAATCATGCAGCACCCGATGGGACTTGCAATTGGAAAACGGCATATCACGGTTTCGACCGTAGGCCTTAATCACAACATCAGCCGATTTGTCGACGCGAACCTAGGTAAGCTTGCCGTGTCTCTTCACGGAACCACCGATGAGCAACGTACGAAGCTCATGCCGATTAATAAGAAATATCCGATTGAATCGTTGATGAACGTTTGCCGGAATTTAAATTTTAAAGGCCGTTTACGAGTCACGTTTGAGTATATTTTATTTGCTGGGCTAAACGACAGTGATGAAGATGCGTATCGATTGGTAGAACTGGTTCGAGGCATTCCCAATAAGATTAATCTTTTGGCCTATAACGAGAACGATTTTATTGATTTTAAAAGGCCTTCCGAAGAGCGGATTTTAAGATTCCAAAATATTTTGCTCGCGCACAACTTGACGGCAACTTATCGTCGTAGTCGCGGACGCGACATTGCTGCCGCTTGCGGACAGTTAAAGACTTTGAAGACGAAGAGACCTGTTCCACAACAAGCAGTTTCGTAAACACCCGTCGCAATGACGGGCTGTTTTGGACTGATTGATTTCCTACTCTGCTGGGGAAATGCCGAAAAGCTTTTGAGCGGCTGCGAGATCGGTTGACCATTTTTCCCACTCGACCATTTTTGAGTTGATGGCGGCGTCGAGGGCTGAAATTCTTTGGTAAGTTTGGTTTTTCTCGTCGGAGGAAGCCTTAGAAAGAAATGCCGTATCTTGAGTTTTTGCTTCGAGTGCGGCTTTTTCTTTTCCTAATTGTTCCATTTCCATTTCATTGGTCGCAAGCTTCTTTTCGAGCGACTTGATTTGGTTTTTCACTTTTTTACGTTCTTCGTAATTTAAGTGCGAACCTGGAGCTTTCGATTCGGATTTCGGAGCCGAAGCGGCTTTGGTAATATTGTTCGATTCGACATGTCTTAAAAACTCAGGATATTTTTCAAAGAACGTTTGTAAATTCCCTAGGTGATCAATCAAACGGTGATCGGTCGTTAAATAGATAATTCTATCAGCGAGTGCGGCGACAAACTCTCTATCATGTGAAACGAAAATCGCCGTGCCTTCGAAATCTTTAATCGCATTTTTTAAGATTTCTTTTGTCTCGATGTCCAAATGGTTGGTAGGTTCGTCGAGAAGAGATAAGTTTAAAGGTCTAACAAGACAGCGCAGCATCGCAAGACGTGCGCGCTCGCCCCCGCTCAGGACTCGCACTTCTTTTTCAATTTCGTCGTTGGTACAAAATCCGAAACTTCCCAGCCATCCTCGAACTTGTTCAAAGCTAAGCCCCGTCGCGGAATCCCTTAGGTTATCCATGACGGTTGCTTGTAGATCGAGTTCGTCTAGCTGATGCTGTCCGAAATATCCCGTGACGATATTATGTCCGTAAGAGACTTCGCCCTCAGAAGGTTTCAACCTTTCAGCGAGTAAATTGAGCAGGGTTGTTTTTCCGGCGCCGTTATCTCCTAGGATTGCGATTTTATCGCCGCGTTTGATGTCGGTTGTGACATCTTTGATAATCCATTGGCCGAATTCGTCATAACGGAACGAAAGGTTTTTCGCACTCATCGGAAACTTACTTCCCGTCGACAAAAAGCGGTATCGAAGACTCATGCTGTTCGCGAAACCTTCGACTCGTTGGAGTCGTTCGATGACGTCTTTTTTCTCAGCTTGAAAATCTTCGGCCATTTTCAATTTACTTTGAGCTCGGGCAGCTGTTTGAGCTTTTGCACGGAACTTATAGACGAATTCCATGTTTTCGCCGATTTTTTTATCGAGTTCTTCGATGCGTTTTCGCAAGAGGCGTTTTTCTTCGCCTAAAGATTCGCAAAAGGTCAGATAATCGTTTTGATGAGAGCGGAAAAAGAATTTGGCTCCGTGAATCACGGCGAGTGAATCGGTCGTGCGTTTTTGCAAGCTCACATCATGGGTAATTAAAATCAAACTTCCGCGATATTCTTTTTGCAAAAACTCTTCGAGCCATTGAATCGATGACATGTCCAAATGGTTGGTAGGTTCATCGAGTAAGAGAACGTCAGGTTTATCTAAAAGGGCTTTAGCGACAAACACGCGCAGTAACCAACCGCCGCTTAAGGATGAAATCGGTCCATCCATGTAGGCGTCCGAAAATCCCAAGCCCGAGAGCATTTTGCGGATTTCCCATTCTCTATCGAGATGCAAATCGTCTTCATCGACCGGGTTTTGGTCTAAAAGTGTTTTCAAAAGTTCGACGCATGAACGGCTTTGATTGCCATGAGATTTGGAATGAAGAACCGCCGAGTCGAGAAGGGACTGATCCAGGTATCCGATTCGCAATCTTTTACCGCCGACAACGGTAAGACTACCGGTCGTGGGCTCGAGTTGACCGGCTAAAATTTTCATTAGCGTTGATTTTCCGCAGCCATTTCGGCCGGCTAGGGTCACACGCTGGCCCTCAAAAAGAGTCCAGTTGATCTCTTCAAAAAGGACACGGTTAGGAAGTCTCACAGAGACATTTTCAAGTACAAGTTGGGCGTTCATAAAGGGTAAGGGAATAGCAGAGTTATGCGATTTTGGCTACCGTTGAACTTTTAATTCATGAACGCGGGCCTGAAGGAGGTCGACGAACTTGATTTGGTTGTTTCCCCGGTCACAAACGAAGATAGACATCCCTGTGACAAAGAGGCTCGTAGGGTAGTTGAGGGCGGCAGTCGCAAGGGGGCCTGACTGATTACCTGCTTTTCCGATCCCGGCTAAGGGTTCGATGTTTTTTGAGCCGATTGAATAGCTTTTGATTTGATGATTGTAAGTGTCGGCGATGTAAAGCTTGTTCCCGCTATAAGAAAGTCCCATCGGTTTGTTGAGATCTGTTGGGCTTGCGGGCGTGTAAAGTGTTTGGACTGTTTTTCCGTCCCAGGCTTTGATGGAGCTTGTCGCAAGATCTGTATAGAACAAAAGCTCTCCGTTTGTCGCAAGGCCTGAAGGTTGTTTGCATTCGCTGTCGAAACTCGCAACGAATTGGTGTCGGAGCGGATCGTAGCAGTTAATTTTCGATTGGCCTGAACTGATGATGAAAAGTTTTTCTTGGAATTCGTAAATATCAACGGGAGAAGCCACGCTCTTTGGCATGGTCAGAACCGAAGCATTTTTAAGGCTCACTTCGCGAACTTCGTTATTGCCAGTATCGGCGACGAATAAGGAATTGTGAAAAACGACCATCGCTTGGGGAGAGCTAAACTCGGAATCCCTCAAATGGCCATTTTTATTGCCTTTGTTTCCGGTGCCGATGCGGTACTTAATTTTTCCTGAGCTACTCACTACCCACAGGCAGTGATTCTGCGAATCGGCGATGCAAACGTCTCGGTTGGGAAGGCCGCAAATGTGGCTCGGAGTTCCCAGTTTCATATCGGTTACATCTTGCTGTACCGGGTCAGAGATTTGTAATGCTGTAGGACGGCTCATCTAAAGTCGTTTCGGTATTTTTTCGGGATTGCGCGAGCGGCATTTTTGATTCAGAGCGATGTGAATCGGATTTGACAAGATACCTAGTATGGCTATGTAATATGCATAGCGATGGCATTTGACTTAGAAAATTGGAAGACGCAAATACGAAAAGGGTATCTGGAGCTTTGCATTCTGACTTTGATTTCCCGTGAAGGGCAAATTTACGGATTTGAAATCTTGTCTCAAATGGAAAAGTTCGAGATGCCTTTAAAAGAGGGGACGCTCTACCCTCTTTTGAACCGCATGACTGAAGACGGCGTTTTAGCGGCCAAATGGGAGACTCAAGGTCCTAAGGGACACCCGCGAAAGTTTTACTCCCTAACGGCTGCCGGTAAAAAACTGCTTTGGGGAATGAGTGAAGAATTTGAGCGCATGGTCAGTGTCACGCAAAATTTGAGTAAAAATGAACGGAGAAAGAAAAATGATGAAATCCACACAGCTTGAAAACTATTTAAGCCAACTAGATAGAGCGTTAGGAATGATCTCTGCGAGTGAAAGAGCGGAGATTATCTTAGAGATTAAAAGTCATGTTTTAGATGCAACTTCAGTGGAGTTTTCGAAAAAAACGGTGGGTGAGGTGCTTGAAGCTTTGGGGCCTGCACAGCAAGTGGCGAATCGCTATCTTTTGGAAAGAGGTTTAACTCCCCACAAACCGAGTCAACGTCATCTGATTGTTCCCGTCGTTAAATGGCTTGCAATTGGGGGGATTGGGATTTGTCTCATCACGGTGCTGACCGGGGTTTTTCTCGCCTATAAAATGAGTCCTGTGATTTCAGTGGATGACGAAAATGAGAGAGTCACGATTCTCAATGGCTTTATCGATATTGACGGCAAAAAGGGTTCGGTCAAAGTCGGCGGGAAAAATATCAGTGATGAGGAAGAAGAGTCGGTGGTATCCGTTGGAAAAAAAGAAATTAGCTTTCCATTGCAATCCAAAGTGGGACTTAAATTTACGAATGGAAAGTTCAATTTAAAAACAAGTTCGGATCATCAAATCCACTGGAATTGCAAGACTTCGAAATCCGAAGGCGAAGTGACTTTGGTTCAAGAGAGCCGAACGCACGATTACAAATTTCAGATAGGGAAGAATAATCAGAATGCGAACTGTAACATCGAACTCCCTAAAGGCGTGTCGCTTGTTTTAAATGCCACCAATGGAAAAATCGTTTTTAATGAACCTCGTTTTAATCTCGATGTTCAAATGACGAATGGAAAGATTAATTTACTTCCGGCGACGGATGCTCCTTATCGATTTGAAACGAAAGTCACGACCGGAAAAATTTCGCTTCCCGAGTCTAGTACGGATAAGAACGCTTACCTTGCGAAATTTAATTTGGTAAATGGCAACGTTTCGTCCTCTCGCGCGGAGTAGTGTTCAACCCGTCATTGCGAGGAGCGAAGCGACGAAGCAATCTCGAGGCATAAAGAAGAACGTCCTTTTGCAGCGAGATTGCTTCGTCGCCTGCGGCTCCTCGCAACGACGGGGTTTTCGAAGATGAAATTCTGCGATTTCAGTTTTTGAAACAGTCTGTTTCAAAAGACTTGATTCCGTGCCTGGGTAGGCGGATAACTAGCGCATGGAAACGGGGTATCCAATACCGAATTATCGACTTTGGTTAGCGAATGAGTACGCTTCGCGAACGCATAAAAACCCAAGTTATAGTTTACGGGCCTTTTCGAAAAAGCTGGGAGTAAGCCCGGCGACGCTTTCGCAGATTCTCTCAGGGAAAAGACCTCTTGCTCGCAAAACCGCGATGAAAATTATTGACCGCTGTGGAATGGCGCCCGAAGACGCAAAGAACTTCTTGGCGTCTGCGAGTGGGATTGAAGTGAAAGCGGATGATAAGTACTTAGAGTCGCACTTTACTTCACTCGATCTCGAGGCCTTTCGGGTGATCTCAGACTGGTATCATTATGCCATTTTAAGTCTCGGAGATATTCCCTCCAATCGCCATTCGGATAAATGGATCGCTGCGCGTCTGAGTATTTCGCCCAAAGAGGCCCATCAGGCCTTTTTGCGTTTAGAAAGATTGGGACTCGTCGAGCGCCGAGGCCTTGGTTTTATCCAAGCCGGTAAGTCTTTGACGATGCCGACGCTCAATGGGAACCACGCGCTTCGAAAAGCCCATCTACAAAATTTAAGAAAAGCCGAAACGCACCTCGAAAATGGAACGGCCCCCATGGAACTCTTCAGCTCCATGACGATGGCCGTGGACGAAATGAATTTGGAAAGTGCGCGCGGCATCATCCGCGAATTTAGAAGAAAACTTTGTCAAACTCTTGAACAAGGAAAGAAGCATCGGGTGTACACTCTTGCCGTGCAACTTTTCCCCGTCAGTCATCCAGAAGGAACTCTCAAATGAAAAAGCTATTTTTAATTCTCCTCATTGGTACCAGTTTCGTGAAGGCCGGAAACGAATTGGGAGGCGCTGGGGTTGCGGAAAACAATTTAATGTATGCGTATTGGAACCTTGAAGTCTTTATCGATGTTTGTCTTCATTCTCACGCGAGCTGTTCACTGAATGCAAAAGAGTATCAAGTTCTGACTCAGATTCGTAAAAATCTCGTCGAAGAGAAAAAAACAAAAGACCAGATTATTTTTGCCTCCGAAAGTAAAACGAAGGGATTCTTTTTAATCGATGGTTTTGTTCGAATTGCAAAAACGGAGTACCGAGTGGGGGCTCCCATCTACATTAACCTCGATCTCCTTTACCCGATCAAGACCGTGACAGCCCCCAGCACGACACACATCCTTCCTCACGATAGGCCTTTAGATATTCCTCTCGGGGCGGCACTTCTTGTGCACGAGCTCGGACATCACCTGGGAGAAAAAGATCACGCGGCTTTAGATCTTTTAGGCACCAAGATTCAAACGGTTTTAAGAACCTACACTCAAGAATTGGACGGGGGACCGAGACGCCGCGATATTCTCGTCAATGCGTACGAATATCTATCGACGGGAAAAAGCGATTTAATTATCCGTGATTCCGAAAAAGTGATTTCATTAAACCCTTCTTTTGTGCCTCTGCTGAAATGCGAATCCGGGGTAGAGCCTAAAGGTTATATTTTTTGGAATATGCATTGGATGAAAGAAACGCATTCTGCAAAAGAATCCGTGATGCCTCTGCGAGTTCGCATTGCAATCAATTGCGGAACTCCCGAACTCGGAGTTAAAGAAGAAAAACGTGAAGCCATTATCGATTTGAAACTGAAGGAAAACGACAAACACACATGGGTGTTTGAAAATTTTCCGACCGCTGTGAAGATAAGCGACTGCAAAAAGTCGCCTTCAGAGTGTCAATAACTGACCATCAAAACATAAAAGGAGTCTAAAATGACTAAAATAATGCTAGCCCTGCTAGGCGTGTGCCTTTCGACCGTCACCGTCGCTGCAGATCTCAACAAAGCTGTCGAAGCCAACAATCAATTCGGAGCGGATCTCTACCAAGCGATTCGAAAGTCTGAAAACAACAAAGCGAGTAATCGTTTTATTTCTCCCACCTCCGCTTACCTCGCACTTTCGCTCCTTGCGAATGGTGCTCGAAACGAAACTGAGAAAGCCATTCTTTCCACGTTGCGGGCAACCCAACTGACGCGAGAAGAGCTCAATTCGGCCAATCGAGGTTTGATTAAGGCGCTTGTGAAACCTTCGAAAGAAAAAAATGCGGTTGAACTTGCGATTGCAAATTCGGTATGGACGGATAAATCGTTTCGATTGCGCGATCGATTTATTTCCGACGTAAAAGAATCTTATGGAAGTGAAGCGAGAGAACTCGATTTTAAGAGTCCTGAAGCCGCGAAAACGATTAATGACTGGGTCTTAGATAAAACGAGTGGAAAAATTAAAGATTTTATTAAATCCACAGACGGTGCAAGCATGTATCTCGTGAATGCGACGTACTTCCGCGGACCCTGGACAAATCCATTCAGTCCGAAGCTCACTCAGCCTGGGCGGTTTTATACGAGCGCTACTGAAGTCAAAGAAGTTCCGATGATGAGAAACAGTTTCATTGGAGCCTACGCTAAAACAGACGATTACGAAGTTGTGCAAATGAATTACGGAGCGTATGAATCTCGTCTTTTGCTCGTTCTTCCTAAAGGAGACATTGCTACGCTGGAATCGAAAGTGAATTCAAGCTTCTTAGCAGAGCTCTCTGACAAATTAGCCAAACCGGGAAGTTCTCATCAAATTGATTTAAAACTTCCTCGTTTTAAATTTGAATACGAATCGGATCTAGCACAACCCTTAGTCAATTTAGGAATGGAAATTGCGTTTGGACCTCTCGCCGATTTCTTCGACATGGCGGCGGGTCAAGTGGCTGTTTCGAAAGCGTTTCAAAAAACATTCTTAGCCATGGATGAAGTGGGAACAGAAGCGGCTGCCGCAACGGGAATTGGAATGGTGACGAGCGTTCCGATGGTGCCCAAAGCGTCTATCGAATTTAATCGCCCGTTCTTCACGGTGATTCAGGATACGAAAACTCAAGCGATCTTATTCCTGGGTAGCGTCGTCAATCCATAAGGAAATAAAAAAGCCGCTGGGCTTAACGCCCGGCGGCTTCGTAAATAAATGGAAGTGAGGTCTAACCTGCGTTAGGACGACCTCACCTCCGTACTAGGAATACTTGTCATAGTACCACCCCCTCTCTCTAGGCATTTAGCCTATGGAGCTCGCTAGCCCCATAAATTAATTCTACCAAAAATGAATCTTTAACCCAATGAGATCCTTTTAGATTTACGTCATGTTTCAATTGTGAAATTTTCTTCACAATTGAGATTTCGCTATTGCAAAGTGTTATAATCAAACCAGTTTCGACCCTTCCCGTTAAACCCCCCGATAGAACAACTTAAGTGTTCAAGTTCTTTAATTTTTTTACCGATTTAGTTACGAGTTGATCTGCACGGAGTGCGCGCAGAAAAAGACGAGTGATAAAAAGAGGAAGAAGATGACACTACTCGCAATTCTAGGAATTACATCGATGGGGGGAGTTTCGTATTTTCTCGCATGGAATTTATTCTCTGGAGAAATCGAAGGCGCTGCCCAAAACCGTCTCGCGCTTGGAAAACGTCCGGCGAAAAACGGACTCTTAAAACTGTGCCGACCGATTTTTAATTCGTTAGTGCTGCCTTATACGATGCGCATTCAAGTCGATGACTGGCGCAAAAAAACAAAACGTCTCATTGTTTCTGCGGGGTTAGAAGATGAGATCGATGTCGATGAACTTTTGGCTTTTAAAGTCTTCTTAGGCGCGGTCGTTCCCGTCGTGATGTATGTCTATCTCTACATTATGGGAATTGGTTTTCCATGGTGGGCGTTGGGACTTCTCGCTGCATTTTTATTTATGTATCCCTCGCTTTGGATTGGTGGGACTCGAAGAAAACGTCACGAAGAAATCCGATTGCAACTTCCTTTTGTGATCGACCTTTTAACGCTCTCCACTGAAGCGGGTTTAGATTTTATTGGAGCCCTTCAAAAAGTCGTTGAAAAAACGCGCTCAGGCCCATTCGTCGATGAAATCGAACGGATGCTTCAAGAGATTCAATTAGGAACTTCACGCTCGGATTCGATGCGAAACCTCGCTTGGAGAATTGACCTGCAAGAAACGTCTTCTTTAATCGCGGTGCTTGTGACCGCCGATCAAATGGGAAGTCCACTCGGGGGAGTGCTTCGAGTGCAGGCGGACTTAATTCGTTTACAGCGATTTGTGATGGCGGAAAAAAGAGGAGCGGCGGCCAGTCAAAAGATTTTATTCCCGCTGATCTTCTTCATCATGCCGGCGGTATTCATCATGATTTTTGGACCCGTTATCTTGGGGTTCTTTGGAGCAAAATAATGCGTGAAATGAAACTTAAAAAAGGAGAAAGCATTTTGATTGCAAGCTGCAAACTTGCCGAAACGTTCTTCCCACGCTTCATGGGGCTCATGGGCAAAAAGCATTTGCCAGAAGATGAAGCCGTTGCCTTTCCAAAATGCAATTCCATTCACACGTTTTTTATGCGGATGCCCATTGATGTGGTTTTTGTTTCAAATGAAGGAAAGGTTGTTCAGGTCTTTTCTTCGTTGAAACCTTGGAGACTTCTCTTCCCTCAAAAGGGAGCAAAACACGTTGTGGAATTTGCAGCGAATCGTGCGCGCACGCTCGGAATCGAGCTGGGAGATACTTTATCATTAGAAGGAGTTTTTTAACTTGAAGTTTGAAATCGTACAAAACGGCGAAGTCCTTGAGACTTTGGATCTTCCTGAGGGTACCCATAAGGTGGGCCGGGATGCGTCTGCAAAAGTACGATTAAAAAGCACCCAAGTTTCGAAAATTCACGCACATTTAGTCATTAAAGACGACAAAGCGGCGATTGTGGACGCAGGTTCTTCGAATGGAATTTTCGTCAACGGCATTTTAATTAAAAAGCAACGTTTTGGAAAAGGCGATGTCGTGACCATTGCGGATTTCGAAATCCGTTTTGCCTCGAACCGCAAAGTTCTTCCTCGACCGAAAAGCGAAGCGGCGAGCGTCGACGGAAATCTTGCGATGGATTTGGATTATCAGTCGAGCCCGCAAGAAGAAGTGGCGCCAACGCCTGAGAAGAAGAACGCAGTCCAGATTCTGGAAGAAAGAGTTTTCGTTCCTTTCTTAGAAGTCTTAAAACTCTACGATTGGCGAATGATTTTAGCGGGAATTCTTGGAGTGACGCTCATTCTTTCGGTGCTTTTAAGTATCATTCCGCTTGTTCGTTGGGGCCAAAACGTGACAACGAAGGAAGCGCTTGGACGCGCTCACAGTGTATTGAGTCAAGAGGTGCGTGAAAACTATCGAATTCTTTCAAAAATTAATGATGCGACAAAACTGACAACCGATGTCGTCGAAAAATCGGAAGGCTTTCTCGATTGTTATATTGTCGAAGCGCAGAATAAAACAGTTCTTGCGCCTACGAAATTTTTTAATCGGTCCGTGACCGATACCTACGCGGATGCGGCGATCAATAAAGTTTTAAAAAGCAAAGAGACTTATATTTCAGAACAACGAGGCGATAGTTCGACCTATGTGATTGCTCAAGCGATTCCGTTTTACAACCCCGATGCCGTTGTGACCGATAAGGAACTTCCAGCTCCTTACGCTGTGATTGTCGCAAATTTCAAAACACCGAATAGTATCACTCAGATTTATGAACCTTTAGTAGAAGCGATTATGTTCTCGGTCTTCTTGTCTCTAATGGCCTATTTAACCATCTTTAAGATGGTTTCGGCACCCGTTGCAAAATTACAAGAGCAATTGGATGGAGCGCTGAAGGGCGAAGATATTACGATCGAAAGTTCTGCGAAGTGGAAAGAGCTTGAAGGACTGGCAACGGTAATGAACTTTGCTGTAGGCCGACTCAAAAATGCTTCAGGTGGAAAACTGGGTGCAGTCGGTTCGAGCGATCCTGAAGGTGAAGACAACGCTTACCTTACCGCAGTCGGTGAGTTTGAAGCGGGCAGTTCGGATGCATTTTTAGTTTTAAGTGCTGAGAAACAAGTGAAATACGTTTCGAAGAACATGGAAGATCTGGTGGGGTTACGTGGCCAGTACGCCATGAATCAAAATATCAGTGATGCCTGTAAAGACCAAAGTTTTGCGGGAACCTCGATTGATTTAGCGGAGAATGTCATCCGCTCGCTTGGGGAGGTTCAACAGGTTACGTTGGATATCAACGGGACTAACCGCACATTGATGGCCGTCGGCCACAAGAATCAAGCGAATGAAATCCGATTTATTTTAATTACGGTGAAATTAGGTGCTTAAACAGAACACAATTCAGAGCCTCGATACGGTTTCCCGCCTGGAGCAGATTTCAGGAGTGGGTCAGGGGCAGAAGTTTGAGATCTACAAAGAGCGCATGACCATTGGGCGCGTAGACGAGTGTGATATTGTTTTGCCGAGCGAATCGGTTTCGAGAACCCATGCCTTTATCGAAAAAAATGGCGAATTGGGCTATCTGATTTTTGATAACGACAGTAAAAACGGAGTATTCGTCAATGGCGCGCGCGTTGAGGCCGCCCCTCTTCATAATGGCGATTCCATTCAGATTGGAAACTTCGGATTCCGCTACTACGGTGTTCAGTACGAAGATGGCGAAGGAAATAAAAACTCGGCGGCGGTGGTCGAGAAAGCCCCTTCGAACTCGCTGCTCGCGAAACTTTTTAATAAGAAGCCTTCGGTTCCTTCAACCAAGCAAGCGCCCAATAAGCGATTATTGATTTATGGTGGTGTGGGTTTAGTTCTTTTAGTCGTTTACATGAATCAATCCGATGAGAAAAAGGATGAAGTCAAAAAGGAAATTGCAAAAGACGAGACAAAAGTCGAGTTTTCGCAAAAACCCGAAATCGTTTCAGGCTTGAAAAAACAGGGCCGAGATTCGACCTTAGAAGATCCAATTGAAAGTACCTCAAAAAAGCTTGCGAATCCCGATTTGAAAGATTCAACTCTTTTAACTTCAGAGCAGTATTTTAGAATGGGTTTAAGAGAGCACTCGAATAAGAATTACCAAAGAGCGATTGATAATTTCAGAAACGCGCTCATTCTGTCTTCTCGCCATCCGCTCGCACAGTACTATCTCGATTTATCCGTCCATCAAACGGAAGAAGCTGCTAAACGCAACCGTGAGATGGCGATTCAGGCCTATCAGACGATGCAGTATGATCGCGCGATTTTTTATTGTCGCGAAGTGATTGCGTACT
Organism: uncultured Bdellovibrionales bacterium; assembly: GCA_937903155.1. Taxonomy (GTDB): domain Bacteria; phylum Bdellovibrionota; class FAC87; order UBA2466; family UBA2466; genus CALCZU01. The sequence goes on along the minus strand of CALCZU010000039.1, from coordinate 5,442 downwards.
TGACGCATAATCCGGAGCATCCTTCGGCTCGCTCCTGTAAGGATTTTATTGAGAATGCTAAACAACTCAAAGAATCCACGGGGGTTTCACCGTGAAAATCACCGTAAAAGTTTACTTAAATGATGAAATGACGTTGGAGAAAATTTTCTCTGAAGGCAGTTATCGTTTAGGCCGTTCTGAGTTTTGCGATATTATTTTAGATGGCGATAGCATTAGCCGCAGTCATTTAGAGCTCCGAGTAACAAGTAGCTCGGTGTACATGACCAATATGAGTCATGCGGGTCGTGTGAAAATTAATAATGAACGGGTTGAAACCGCTGAGATTAAAGACGGCGATACGCTCACCGTAGGAACTTACAAGGTCATCATTTTTCATGGAGAGCGTTTAGATTCTGCTCCGCCTGTCGATGCGGCTCCGGAGAATGCAGAAGCCGAACCGATGGCGGAGAGCGAAGAAGCGCCGCCTGCAGAAGAACAGAATGACTTTTTTAAAGCGGCTGAGGAATCGCCTGAAGCGGCTCCCGACGAGGCTCCTGCTGCGACCAATGTCTTACCTTTCCGTGAAAAAGCTCCGAACGAGCGAGGCCAATCCTCGATTGGAAGCTTGGCTTTAAAAGAGCAGACCGAAGTTGAGCAAAAACCTTTGGTCGCGCGATTGATTTTTACAGACGGCCCTCGAAAAGGGGAAGAAATTCCGATTGAGGCGTTTGAGATCACTTTAGGTCGTAGCCGTAAAGCCGATCTTTTCATCGATGACGAAAGACTTTCCCGAAAGCACTCGAAGATTGTGAAAAGTGGTTTGGGTTATCGAGTGATGGATCTGAATAGCCGTAACGGAACCTATGTCAACGGCATGCGCATTCTCGAGCATCCATTAAGCAGTTTTGACGTGATTGAGCTTGGCGAAAGTAAGATTAAATTTTTGATCTTAGATTTAGGCATTCATGATCCGAAAATGGGCGGCGCGCTCATGCAGCCGGGCAGTCAGGATACGAAATCCGTGCAGCTCGATATGCGACCTGAGCTCGCAGCGGTTCCACCGATTTTACCTGATCAAAAACCGCAAGATTCTAAAGCGAAAAGAACGAAAATGATCCGAGTCGGACTTGTTGCAGTCTTAGCGCTCGTGATCGTGCTTGCGATGTTGCCCGAAAATAAAGAGAAAGCTGGTGTTGAGGCGACGGCGCAAGAGGCTTCTAAATCTGCGGATCAAAAGCTCATTAAGTTGCCGGCTCAGTTACCCAAAGAGTATTCGGATTTAACGCCTGAGATGCAACGGTCGGTTGAAGGCCACTATAATTCGGCTTTAGCGGATGCGGGGAGAGATAACTTAGAATCTTCGCTGGCTCACTTGAAGAAGATCCATGATTTACTTCCGTATTACAAAAATTCACGTGATCTCTCGGAGCAGTACGAGAAGAAATTGAAACTCAAACGTGCCGAACAGGCGCAACAAGATGCTAAAGAGGGTCTTGCGAAGGACTTAAAGTTTTATCTTGAAGATGGAATCCAGTATTTAAAAGAAGGTGACTTTGATAGAGCCGCGGAAGCGTTTAACTCGGCGATTGCGCTGGATCCTCGAAACGAACTCGCTATTAAGGGGCTAAGAGCGACAGAACTTAAGATTCGAAATATCGAAGATGTTCCGCCGGAGAGAGATGCTGAGCAGGATAAAAAAGATAAAGTGAAAGAGCTATTTGAAAAAGCGGTGAACGCTTTCACGGAGAAAAAGTATTACGAAACGATTAAGCAGGCTGAAGAGATTAGAAAAATCGAATTAAAAGGCGAGACAAGTTACCTCAATGAAGCGAAACAGCTGATTGATAATTCGAAATTGAAAATTCGCGAAGAGTTTGAGCCGTTTTTGATTAACGCCAAAGAGAAGTATGGCGAAGGGGATTACAATTCCTGCCGTGATATCGCGGAAGAGATGGTGAAGAAAGATCCGATGTTTGAAGAAGCGAAAGAGATTTTAGATAAGGCGAAGAAGCAATTGAATCGCCTCGCAAAGGAAGCGTATATCCACGGCTATATCTTAGAGAGCATGAATCGTCTCGAAGAAGCGAAACAGTATTGGACTCGCGCAAAGAACTACGTCCGCCAGGGCGACCCGTATTACGATAAGGTATTGAAGAAGCTGGATCAGTACCAGTAGTAACTCATTCGCATAGCAAAACATCGTCATTGCGAGCGTGCGTAGCACGCGCGGCAACCTTCCCAGTTCTGCGCACAAAGGTTGCCGCGCGTGCTACGCACGCTCGCAATGACGGGGCCCTTTCCCGGTGACGGAAGAAGGTAGCTTGTAAGTTTTATTTAAAGCGAAAAGCGGAGGCCGGCGAGGGCTTGGATGACTCGGAGATTCGCGGGCGTTTCGTTTGTGGCGTCGATATCGGCGATTCCGAGGCCGTAGCGACCGGTTGCGGTGATGTAAACGCTGTCAGACACTTTGATGTCGAAGCCAACGCCAAAAGTAAGGCCGTAGTCTAAACTATTTGTGACCGACTTCAGATCCGTCGTCGAAGTCGTCCCCGAAAACTGAAAAGTCTGAGTTCCGGACATTAAAAAAGAAACATAGGGACCTAATACGAAAAAGGGACGAATCACTCCAAAGTTGAATTTGGCTTTTAAAAGCAGCGGCAATTCGAGATAAGCATAGCTCAGGGTGCTTGTGTAAGGATCACTTCCAATCAATCCGCTGATGGTGGAATTCTTTTTCGAATACATCAAATCCGCTTCAAAAGAAAAACTTTCCGAGAGGGGAAAATCGATTGCTGCTCCCGCCGCGTACGAAGTCGCACCGCCTAAGGTCATTGAGGTAGAGTCTTTTAAAGAAATACTTCCGAGATTGGCGCCCGCTAAAATTCCGATGGAGACTGATTCGCGAGGGTTTCGAGAAGAAGGATCCGAAAGTCTGACACTATCACCTTTGGCGATAAGTTTCGTCGGTCGGAGAAGTCTAACAACTGCGGACTTCTCATCTGCTTTTGCAACGCTTCCGCAATTAATCTTTTTCTCTTTTTTATAGATACAGAGGTTTTCGTCTTGTCTCCAAGGATTTCCCGCGTCTTGGCTGACTTGAATAAATCGACCATCTCTTCCAACTTGGAGAACGACGGATGCGTGGAGAAGAGTGCCTGCGAATGCGGAAAATAAGAAGATTTTCATAGTGTTTTCCCTCAGGTTCTTATCGGAACTCTGAGGGAAAACGTTTAAAAAGGTCAGCTGCGTCGTATTAGAAGAAGTAATGAATTGACGCGCCTAATAATCCGCTGAGAGGCGTTAAGAACATTTTGAACGGAGAAGGAGTGAGGTGCATCACCAGTCCTCCATCAAAACTCACTTTTACGTTAGAGAGTGCTCCTCCCAAATTGAACTGAAACCCTGTAACAGGTAAAAGCAAGTTCATGTAAAAGCTGGTGCTCGTTCCTAGCAAGGTTGCGGCACTCGCGGCGGTTCCTAAATTAAATCCCGCTCCCACATGCCATCCGAGATTACGAGTTCCGAAAAGCGTGTAACGATAGATCGATCCGAGACTGAATTCGAAAGGATCCGAGTTAGTAATTGCCGTGAAAGCTTGCAACGAGTGCAAGGCTCCGAATTCTAAATTGAAACTGAGAGCAGGAGAAGCAATGGCGTTGGACCCGCCAAAGCTTGTGATCCCAAGTCCAATGTTATGTCCCGAAGTTTCCATGTTGGTATTTGCAATGTGCCTCGGAGCAGCCATCGAAACGGCCGAGACCAAGCTCGCAAGCATGAGGATTGATAAGAGTTTATTTTTCATTTGTATTGTCCTTGTTGTTGTTTAAAAAAAATTAAAAACTAGTCGAGCGAAACCCAAACCGATTTCACTTGAGTGTAGAGTTCGAGCGCTTGTTCGCCGAGCTCTCTTCCGAATCCACTTTGTTTGAATCCTCCGAAAGGAGAAGCGGAATCAAAACAGTTATAGCAATTAATCCAGATCGTACCGGCTTTGATTTCTTTCGCCATTCGGTGCGCTTTAGAAATATCGCGTGTCCAAACTCCGGCCGAGAGACCATAGATGGTGTCATTGGCTTGCCGCTTGAGATCATTCATATCTTTGAACTCAATCGCGCAGACGACGGGTCCAAAAATCTCTTCTCGAGCAATCGTCATCGAATTATTGACGTTTTCAAAAACGGTCGGCTTTAAGAAGTAACCTTTTGAAGTGGCACGCACGCCGCCTGTGACGACATTGGCGCCTTCAGCTTTTCCGGTTTCGATATGGCCTAAGATTTTTTTGAATTGTTCTTCAGAAACTTGAGCGCCCATCTGTGTTTTAGGATCCATCGGATCGCCAATCACAAGCTTTTCCGCTTTGGCTTTCAGTTTTGAAATAAATTCGGTCTTGATTTTGTCTTCGATAAAAAGACGCGAACCCGCGCAGCAGACTTCGCCTTGATTAAAGAAAATCCCTTTCATCTGACCGTCAACCGCAGCGTCGATATCGCAGTCTGCGAATACGATATTGGGAGCTTTACCACCCAATTCAAGCGAGACGCGTTTTAAGTTGCTACTCGCTGCCATCGCCATAATTTTTTTACCGACTTCGGTCGATCCGGTAAACGCAACTTTATCGACGTCCATATGAGTTGCGAGGGCAGCTCCTGCCGTCGGCCCGTAACCCGTGACGATGTTCACAACGCCTGGAGGAAAGCCGGCTTCTAAAATCAATTCTCCTAAGCGCAGTGCTGTGAGAGGCGTTTGTTCTGCCGGTTTTAAAACGACCGTACAACCCGAAGCGAGTGCCGGGCCTAGTTTCCAGGCGGCCATTAGGAGCGGAAAATTCCAGGGAATAATTTGTCCGACGACTCCCATGGGTTCGCGCAAAGTGTAGTTTAAAAAATTTCCGCTGACGGGAATGGTTTGACCATTCAGTTTGTCGGCTTGGCTTGCGTAATAGTCTAAGCATTGAATCGCCAGAGGAAGATCGGCGTTGGTCGTTTCGCTAATTGGTTTTCCGTTATTCAAAGTTTCGAGTTCGGCGAACTCGGCTTTGTTTTTCTCGAGGAGTACGGCGAGGCGTCTTAGAAGCACTCCGCGTTCGCGGGCAAACATTTTTTTCCAGGGGCCTTCTTCAAACGCACGGCGTGCGGCGGTGACGGCACGGTCGATATCGGCTTTGTCGCCTTCGGCGCAATCGGTGATTTTGGTTTCGGTGGATGGATTCATCACGTCAAAACGTTTGCCGCTTTGCGCATCCGACCACTCATTATTGATAAGAAGTTTTCCAGGTTTAATTGCCATTTTTTCCCCCTCAGACATGATTTTTGGCAACTTCACCTGAATTGTTTTATTGCGTCAATAAGAGAATGTGACGCGTCCTAGTCATTGCGAGGATGAAAAGATCTAACATCCGTCATTGCGAGGGGTGCGTAGCACCCGCGGCAACCTTCCCAGTTCAGCACACAAAGGTTGCCGCGG
>CALCZU010000038.1 GCA_937903155.1 uncultured Bdellovibrionales bacterium | reverse complement strand
TGAGTGGTTGAGGGCGAATGTGCAGGAAGGTGAAACGGTGTATTTGGAGTGCATTGGATATATCGGTTATTTCAGTCAGGCGCAGATCCTCGATTTTCCAGGACTTGTTTCTCCCAAAGTGGTCGAAGTGAGAAAGACCGGAAATCTGGATTTCTTTCAAATTATCCCGAAGCTGAATCCGGCTTGGGTTGTGGCGAGAAATTCGCCAGGTGCCGTATTTCCTCCCGAAATCTCTGAAAACTATGTCGAAGTGGCCGATTTCAGTCGAAGAGAGGCAGTAAAAAAATATTCGGGAGTTTATGGAATGAGTTATTTAGATTTAGATTCGGAATTTAAAATCTTTCATCGAAAAGGCGCCGAACTTCATCCATGAATAGAAATGGAATACGGGCTTTTGTCATCGTGAGTATCAGCCTGCTCATGGGTTTACTCATCGCCGAATTTTTGATCCGAGCTTACAAACGTGAATTGACCCAAAATCAGAACCTGCTGCAACAGAATTTTCGACGACAAGACTTATTAAAATCGCGATATCCCGGTGAATATGATCGTATCTTAGGCTGGGTTCCGCAACCAGGAAACCATGCGGACACCCCTTGGGGGTTGCCCACGACGATTTTAGAGGATGGGATTCGATCGAATGGCGTGAATCAAAAGGTTCTTTTTAAAGATGTGAATCTGGCGGTGGGCGATTCGTTTACCTTCGGGGATGAAGTGGAAGATGAATCGACTTGGCCGGCACTTCTCGAAGGAAAAACGGGTCAGCGAGTGGTGAATGCAGGCGTGTTTGGGTATGGGATCGACCAGGCGTATCTAAGACTTTTATCGTTGGCTCCGAAACTGAAACCGAAGACGGTTCTTTTCGCGTTTATCCCGCAAGATCTTCATCGAGCGGGGTTGTCTCAGTTCAGCGGTTTGCAGAAGCCCTATTTCAAGGGAACTGAGAAAGAATTAGAACTGGCGAATGTTCCGGTCCCGAAGGATCCGATTCCTGTGAAACTCGACGGGATACGCCAAGTTTTGGGCCATAGTCATGTGGTGAATACATTGATGTACAAGTTTTTTCCGGAATTTTGGTTGAAGGGATTGGGATTGGTTGAAGAGAGTAGCCACCAAAATCCTGCGTTGGTTGCATGTCGTATTTTTTCACTGCTGAGGCAATCTCAAACCGCAGAAGTCTATTTCATTCTACTCAGTGGAAAAACGGGCGAAGAGTCCGAAGGCGATTTGAAGATATTAGAGGCTGTCAGGCCTTGCCTAAATGAGTCGCGAGAGCAGTTTTTAGATGTTCGAGAAGAAATAATTAAACTTAAAACGACAAACTTTGAAAAGTTTAAGAGGCTTTTCCGTCTTCATATGACACCCGAGGGAAATGAGTTTGTCGCTGAAACCGTTTATCAAAAAATATTTTCGAGAAAATCCCCGTGAAGCGAATCTTTCTTTATTCCATTTTTGTTTTGTCTCTCTGCCTAGCCTATGCGTTGAAACGTCCTTGTCAGATCCATTCATGGGGAGGGGAGGAAAGATTTGAAAATTCCAATCTCTGTTACAACGATATCCAGGCTTTATATGAACTAAGGGGACTTAATCAAAGAAAGATTCCTTATGTTGAGGCCAGACCTTACGAATATCCTCCCTTAATTGCGAGTCAGATGTACCTGACGTCCTGGGCTTCGAAAGACAATGTGCAGTTTTTTTATGCGAACTTGTGGGTCAATTCTCTTTGGCTTTTGTTAAGTCTTTTGGTTCTAGAAACTCTGCAGCCAAATCGGAAGAAGCTTTTTTACTTTGCGGGGGTTCCCACTTTGGTGCTTTACGCTTTTTTTAATTGGGATGCGTCTTCGGTTCTTCTGTTGTGCTTGTCGATGTATTTTTATGAAGGAAAAAAAGAGGGAGGAGCTGCGTGTTGTGCCGCGATGGCATTTGCGGGAAAGCTTTTTCCTGTGCTTTGTCTCATTCCGATGGCGCTCGCTGCGAAGAACGACTTTGTGAGACTCAAAAAGATTGTTTTGGGCGCTCTTCTGGGGTTTGCAGTATTTTATTTACCTCTCATCGTTGCGAGTATTGTGCAACTGGGAAATTTTGGGTTAGTGACGTCTATCTTTCAGTTTCACGCGAAACGCCTTCCTGAGTTTGCGACCTTTTGGCATTGGACATCGGGTATTTTCGGATATTCGCCTTTTGAAGATGGGTATCGGGTTTTTGTGGAAAGAGTCTCGGCGTTTTTGATGATTGCGGGGGTGCTTCTCGTCTCACTCTCTAAGAACAAGAAGAGGACGATTTGGACTCAAAGTGGTGCTTTGGTCGCTTTGTTATTACTGGTTTCGAAGATCTACTCTCCCCAGTACGCCCTGTGGCTCCTTCCTTTCTTTGTTCTGAATAGCACCTCATGGAAAGCCATTTTTGCTTTTTTGGTGGGTGATCTTTGGGGATTTATTGCGATCTTTACTTGGTTTGCCGTGACCGGAAAACCGGATGAAGTGTATTGGAAATACCAGCTGCAGTGGGCAGTACTGTTTCGAAGCTCGATTCTTTTTTATCTTTTTTTATCTTGGGGTTTCTTTCCAAAACGCTCTGTACTTCTAAAGAAAACAGGTATGAAATAGTTTTCGATGTTTTCGCTAGTAAAAGCTTACTTAAAATACGATCCTGCCGCGAAAAGCTTTTTAGAAGTTCTTCTTTTGTATCCAGGAATTCGCGTGATTTTTCTTCATCGAATGGCGCACTTTTTTTATCGTCTCGGTTTTCCGTTTTTGCCAAGGCTTTTGAGCGAGATGGGTCGTTTTGTTGCGGGAATCGAAATTCACCCCGGAGCAAAGGTGGGTCAGAATGTGATTTTTGATCACGGATTGGGAATTGTGATTGGAGAAACGGCTGAGATCGGTGACGGCGTGATTTTGTATCAAGGGGTAACGCTAGGGGGAACCGATATCCAAAAGCACAAAAGGCATCCTACGATTGAGGCCCATGTGATTATCGGCGCCGGTGCGAAAGTTTTAGGCAATATTACGATTGGACGAGATTCTCGAATCGGGGCGAACTCGGTTGTCATTGAATCTGTTCCTTCGGGCTCGACGGTTGTCGGAATTCCTGGAAAGGTGATTAAGCGGACGGTTGAAAAGGGCCGTGAGCTTTGCCACAACGAAATCGATGGAGGATTTGATGCGAGTATTTAATGATATTACGAAAACGATCGGGAAAACCCCATTGGTTCGGCTTCAACGCATCAATCAGGGAATGAAAGCAGATTTGCTTTTGAAACTCGAATTTTTTAATCCTTTGGGCTCGGTGAAAGATAGAATTGGTCTCGCGATGATTGAAGACGCGGAACGGAGTGGGAAGCTAAAACCGGGGACCCTTATTATTGAGCCAACGAGTGGAAATACGGGAATTGCGCTCGCTTTTGTTTGTGCGGCAAAGGGGTATCCTTTGATTTTGACGATGCCTGAAACGATGTCTCAGGAGAGAAGAGCGCTTCTGATGCTTCTCGGGGCGAAAGTCGTTTTAACTCCGGGGCCTTCGGGAATGAAGGGGGCTATCGCAAAAGCGTACGAATATCTTGAAAAGAACAGTGGCGCGTTTATGCCGAGTCAGTTTGAGAATCCGGCGAATCCGAATGTTCACAAAGAGACAACTGCACTCGAAATTTGGCAGGACACAGATGGTTTAGTGGATATCGTTGTCGCGGGCGTGGGAACAGGTGGAACTTTAAGTGGCATTGGCGAAGTTCTCAAAGCGAAAAAGAAAACGATTCAAATGGTCGCGGTGGAACCTGTGGAATCGAGTGTGATTTCGGGAGGACAACCTGGACCTCACAAAATTCAAGGCGTGGGCGCAGGTTTTATTCCAAAAAATTTGAATACGAAAATTATCGATCGGATTGAGAAAGTAACAAGTGACCAAGCGATTGCGATGGCAAGACGGTTGATTAAAGAAGAGGGAATTCCTGTCGGAATTAGCTCGGGCGCTGCCGTGCAAGCGGCCTTTAATGTAGCGGAAGACCCCTCGAACGCGGGTAAATGCATCGTTGCAATCATCCCAAGCTATACCGAGCGCTATCTCTCTACGGTTCTCGCTGAAAAAGAACGGAAAGAGGCTGGGGAATTGGTGGCCGAGGCGGTTGACATGAATTATTTGCCCAAGCTTTAGTTTAGTAGCTCCTCGACGTTCTTCTCGAGTACCGCGAGATTGCTTCGTCGCTCCGCTCCTCGCAACGACTGCCGATCAAGAAAAATAGGTTTGCGCGTTTTGGATCTGGGTTTTCGTGGTTTCAGGTGTCCATTTGAGTTCTTTTTCCATGGTGCGCGCGGTTTTTTCTAAGACTGAAAGAGTTGCGGCGGTGTCGATGAAGCCGATTCTGATTCTCCGAGCGAGTACGTCCTCGAGGGTCCTTGCGGATTCGTATCGCACGTTAAAGAGGATTTCGGCTTCTAAGAATGGGTAATCAGGATGTAGCTTGTCAGGTGTCTCTTCACGCATGATCTTGACGACGTGGGGGGCTTGATCTCCGTAGGCGTGGCTTAAGTAGCTCGCGATTTCTTGCGGCAGTTGATACTCCTTTTGTAAAAAGGCAGGGAGTTCTTTAGTGAATTTTTTTGCGCCCACAAGCACTAAATGATCGCTGTGGCAT
>CALCZU010000037.1 GCA_937903155.1 uncultured Bdellovibrionales bacterium | reverse complement strand
ATGCAACGAGCTTCTGCGAGAACGAACGAGTCACCATAATTGGCAAGTCGCTATTGCTATCCACGCCGCCCGCAATACCGCTCTCGATTTGGTAGCTGGATATTTTGTGTGCGATCTGAATCGTAGTTTCTAAACTGGTACCGCAAGCCCGCTGCACGTTATATGCTGGCGTATTCGGATGTAAGCCAGAAGCCTGAACAACTTCACGCGCAAAGTTCCAGTTGGCCGAACTTTGCATGAGTGCACCCAGAGCCACGTCACCCACGACTTTGCCCTTTAAGTTATATCTTTCGACTAAACTTTTCAGGCTAGCGGTCATAAGCTCTGGCGTGGTGACATCTCGATAGGCAGTCATTGATTTCATAAATGGAATACGGACGCCACCTACGACATAAGTAGTTCTCGTTTTCATAATTTCACCTCCGGCTTTGTGTGCCGTTCAAAAACTTCTCCGACCTTCACGTCGTACGATTCAAAAATGTAGTCTTTGCCAAGCATCTTGGCTTTTTTGTGTTCGGGATGCTTATCCCAAGCATCGAAAGCTTCTCTGGTAAGGAACTCGACAATTAGAACATCTTCACCGTTAGGAGAAGAAAACCGCTCATGGCTTCCGTAACCAGGAATGGCTTCGACAAGCGCGGACATCTCGGCGTATCTTCTTTCAAACTCCCCACCGTGCTCCTTGGCAACACGACTGCGGAAAACTGCTATAATCATTGATCTGACTCCTTACTAAGCTAATTACAATCCTCAAAAAAAAGATCTCGTTATTTCATCGAAGCTTCCAACCACTTGTCGAGATCCTTGAACTTGGGGTTTCTCAGCTTCTTTGTCCCAACCAGTATTGTCGGGAAATTTAACTTTCCAGTAGTATAAAGGGATCGCAGTTCATCAGCTGCCGCGTCGTCTTCGTGAACATCTAAAAAATCAAACTCGATTCCTTTTTCTTTCAAGTACGACTGGTAAATCTTGGTTTTGTGGCAGTCCTTATGACCGAACAGCTTAATCCCCACGACCCCCTCCATTTTCTAAAATTACTCTACAAACTTCAACGACTCCGAGTTGATGCAGAATCGAGCCCCAGAGGGCTCAGGACCATCTGGAAAAACGTGCCCTAAGTGGGCTTCGCACACATTGCATAGCACTTCGATTCTTCGTCCGTAAGTCGTGTCCAGTTCATATTGAATTACGTTGTCGGCGACGGGCTCAGAAAAACTCGGCCAACCTGTTCCCGAATCAAACTTAACGTTCGAATCAAACAGTTCAGTGTCGCAGCCCGCGCAGGCATACCGTCCTGCCTCATAAAATGAACAGAGTTCCCCAGTGTGAGGGCGCTCGGTGCCTTTCTTCCGCATGACATTAAATTGAGCGGGCGTCAGAATTTTTTTCCACTCTTCCTCGCTCTTTTCTACTTTTCTAGGAGGAGCGGGAGTGCCGTTATCGAGATAGTTGTTAATGCTTTCCCAGTTGAACATAAATTTGCTCCTTTATTTTTGGGTTTGTTCTTTAGCTATCAATCCACGCGAAGAAGTCAGTCGCGCTACCAATGAATTTTCCATCCACAAAAACTTGCGGAACAGTTTGAAGGTTGGTTTTTTTCTTCAACTCATCATAAGTCTTGGGATCGTCATCCACGCGAATTTGTTTAAAATCAACTTTTTCAGAAGTTAAGTACTCCTTCACGCGTTTACTAAACGGACAATGGTCTTTTGTGTAGATGACAACGTTCTTAAGTTCTTTCATTTTTTCCTCTTTCGTTTGATTCATGGTTTAATCTCTCTCAAAATGGCACGTGTACCCGTGGGGATTCTTCTTCAAATAGTTTTGGTGATACTCCTCAGCGTCATAAAACTCTTTTTCCAAGGCTACCGTCGTGACCACGGGATTCTCGAAGCGACCGATCTCATTGACCTCATCAATCACGTTTTCGATAATCGCTTTCTGTGCATCGTCACGATAGAACGCTGCCGAGCGATACGAAGTGCCAACATCATTTCCTTGGCGATTCTTCGTAGTCGGATCATGGATTTTGAAAAAGTAATGTAGAATCTCTTCGAGAGATATTTCGTCTTGGTCGTATTCCACGCGAACCGCTTCGGCGTGCCCCGTTTTCCCTGTTATAATATCGGCGTAGGTAGGATCATCAAAATCTCCGCCAGAGTAGCCCACCTTCGTTGACGTCACACCGTCCAGACTCCTAAGGAGGTCTTCGAGACCCCAAAAACACCCTCCGGCAACGATCACAGATCGGAAGAGC
>CALCZU010000036.1 GCA_937903155.1 uncultured Bdellovibrionales bacterium | reverse complement strand
CGCCTCGGCAAGAAAGTCGGACTCGTCTACATCAAAAAAATTGAAGATGAAAAAGGCAATGTGATTGAAGAGTGGAAAGAGCCAGTCGTTGCAACACCTCCTCAGAACGCAAATCCGACAACACCTCCCCAAGAAGAAGGAAGAGTGATCTCGGCCCAGACCGCTTACGTGATGACAGATATGCTGAAAGGGGTCATTCGTGAACGTGACGGAACAGGTCATGGAGCAGGAATCAACTTTCCGGTCGCCGGTAAAACTGGAACTTCGAATGATCACAGAGACGCCTGGTTCGTGGGATATAGCCCTCAAGTGGTCACCGGAGTTTGGGTGGGATACGAAAAAGATAAGCCACTCGATCCTTCTGAAACAGGCGGTAAAGCGGCCGCCCCCATTTGGGCGAACTACATGAAATCGGTTCTTCCTCGTTATCCCTCTGGAGATTTTTCCATTCCCGATGATATCGTCTTCGCTTATGTCGACCGATACCTCGGAAAGGTCGCCAGTAGCTCTAATCCTCAGAGAGTCCGGGTTGCTTTTAAAGTCGGCACTGTTCCCAACGCTGCAGGCGATAACATCCGCAGTATTGGAGAGCCTGGTGTGAGAGCGACAGCCACAGGTAAAGATGAAAATGCCTCCCAAGGCCCAGACACCGTTCCCGAGGTCGAAGAAGAAACGTCTGATTTTATGCGTCAGGGCTATCAATAAGCATTTTTTGATAAAAAATTCTTCGCGATTTCAATATTTTAGATTGCTATGAGGTTGGGATAGAGTGCGGTGTCACTTTCCGTTGGGCCTAGGGTTCTCTCCGGGGAACCTCTTGTTTTCTTAAATCTTTACTGCTACAAGATAAGGCGTCTCTTTAGGAGCGAGTTTCAAAAGCGGGCAAGAGCCCGCTTTTTGTTTATTATGGTGAGTTCTATCAAAAAATCAGACTTAGAAGAAAAGGTCATTTCCCTTTCTTCAGAAACACTCGAACCCAATGGGCTGCGGGTGGTAGATGCGGATGTCCGTTTAGGCCCCACATCCTTAGTCCGGATATTTGTAGAAAAAGTCTCCGAAACCCATGCTCCTACTTCTTTAGAAGACTGTAGAAAAGCGAATGCGCTTTTAGGACCGGTCATCGAAAAGGAAGATCTGACGGAGGGGTCTTATGATTTGGAAGTCTCTTCGCCTGGCTTAGATTCTCGTCTAAGACTTCTCAACGACTTTAACAAGGTAGTGGGAGAAGAAGTGAAAATCGAGTTGCACGCTTCCATTCCGGGAGTGGGTGCAAATTTAAGAGGCGTTTTAAAAGATGTAAACCCAGAGGGGCAAATCAAAGTGTTTTCCTCCGGTAAAGAGGTCGGTCTTATTTTGACCGAAATTAAAAAAGCAAACCGTATTTGGAATTTTGAAAAGTCGAGGTAGAGGAGCGTTATGGCATCTGAATTAGGAAGAGTAATTGAATCGGTAGAAAAAGAAAAAGGCATCAGCCGTACAGTGCTTGTTGAAGCTCTGGAATCAGCACTTCTCACCGCTGCCAAAAAGAAATATGGACTTGAAATGGATATCGAAGCCCATTTCAACGACGATTTGGGAGAAATCGAACTTTTCCAATTTAAAACAGTTGTCGATACGATTACTGATAAAAATACGCAAATCACTCAAGACCAAGCCGTAAAACTCGATCCGGATGTCGCTGTCGGTGACAGTATTGGGATCAAAATGGATTCCTCAGAGTTCGGTCGAATTGCCGCGCAAACTGCGAAACAAGTCATCATCCAAAAAGTGAGAGATGCGGAACGCGATTTAATTTACAACGAATTTAATATCCGAAAAGGAGAACTTGTCAGCGGGACCTGCCGACGTGTCGAACGCGGATGTGTCATTGTTGACTTGGGAAGAACCGACGCGATTCTTCCGACTCGCGAACAAATTCCTGGCGAAAATATTAAGCAAAATGATCGCGTTCTCGGATATCTGATCGATGTTCAGCAAACGCCTCGTGGACCTAAAATTGTTCTCTCAAGAACTTGCCCAGAACTTCTGATTCAGCTCTTCGAACAAGAGGTTCCTGAAGTGGCTGAAGAAATTGTTCAAATTAAAAGTTGTGCGAGAGAACCCGGAATTCGCGCGAAAATTGCAGTGCACTCGACCGACAGCGATGTCGATCCCGTCGGTGCTTGCGTTGGCGTCAAAGGAGCCCGTGTTCAAAACGTGGTTCAAGAACTTCGCGGTGAAAAAATCGATATCGTGCCGTGGGACCAGGATGAAACTAGATTCGTTTGCAATGCACTAGCTCCTGCAGAAGTGATTAAAGTTTTAATTGATGAAGAAGGGCACTCGATGGAAATCGTTGTGGCCGATAATCAGTTGTCTCTTGCCATCGGAAAACGCGGACAAAACGTGAAGCTTGCAAGTATTCTGACAGGTTGGAAACTCGACATTGTTTCGGAGTCACGTCAGGCTCAGAAACAAGATCATGCAAAATCGCTGCTGAACTCCATTGAAGGAATGACCGACACGCTCACTCAAAGCTTATACCATTTCGGATTCACGACAGTGGATCAGTTGGTGCACGCGGAGATTGCGGTTCTTTCAACGGTTCCTGGATTTACGGAAGAAAAAGCGAAAGAGATCAAAGCGAATGCCGAAACTTTCAAAAACTCTGGCAAGTATGATGAAATGAAAAAACGTCATGCAGAAATTGTCAAAGGAAGCCAAGGCGAGCGAAAAATGTCGTCGGATGCATTGTTTGAAAAACTTAAAGCAGAAGTGAAAGCGCACCAATTAAAAGAGCGCGGTACAGAAGTGCCTGCGAATCAAGAGGGGACCTCGAAAGAATAATGGTTCAAAAACTTAAAGTTTACGAATTAGCAAAAGAAGTGGGCGTGGATTCTCATGTCCTCATCGAAGTCATGCAGAGAATGGGCATCGATGGAAAAAATACAATGAGTGTTCTAGGACTTGAAGAAGTTAGGACAGTCAGAGAGTATTATCGAAAAAATAAGCCGCTCCCCAAAGGAGCTCCTCCGAAAAAAGAATCGGTCGAAAAACCTGTCACTGAAAAGCGGGTTGGCGCGACGGTAATTAGACGCCGTGCCTCTGCGGCAAAGGCAGTCGAAGCGGTTCCTGAAGAAGTCGTAGAAGAAGTTCCTGTTGAACCTTCGGAAGAGTATGAAGCGACGGAAACCGAAGAAAACTTTGAAACAGCGGCTCAAGTAGAAAACGAAACGGAAGCGACTCAAAAAGTCAGCGCCGAGGGAGAAGACGCCCCTGCAGCTGAAGAAGTTAAAGAGTCCACCGCACCCGTTGAAACTCCAGAGCCTGTTGTTGCTGCGAAGTCACCTGAAAAGCCTGCAGCTCCAGTAGCACCCGAACCACCACCGAAACCAAGGAGAGTCTACGCTTCGATTATTAAAAAAGTTGCGACCGAACAGCATCTCTCCGAAAAAGTGGGACCGAAAGCTCCAATTCGAGAGAAAAAGATCGAAAAAGTGATTCCAAAACCGGCCGTTGCAAAAACGGGAGCGGCTGCGGGACATGGCCCTCGAAAAGTGAAAGAAGTTGATCTGACGCCTGTCGTTGAGACATCTCCCGAAGCGACTCGTCGTCGTTTGATGGAACGTCAGAGTACGGTCTTCAAAACGTCGGATTATCTCCGTCGTGAGCTAGTCCACTCGACTAAAAAGAAAAAGGGTGCGATGTCGCGTCCAGTTTTAAAAACCCAAATAACAAAACCTGCTGAACATAAACGCGTTGTTGAAATGGCGGAGAAGATTACTGTCGCTGAGTTTGCAAAGCAATTAAACGTCAAAGCTGCGCAAGTGATCGGAAAACTCATGAATATGGGAGTCGCAGCGACGATCAATCAATCGATTGATCTGGATACTGCCACTTTAGTCGCTCAAGAGTTTCAGTACGAAGTTAAACAGAAAATGTTTAAGGAAGAGGATTACGTTCCATCAGTGGATCTTTCTCCCGAAAAAATGCTTCCACGTCCTCCCGTAGTTACGATTATGGGACATGTGGATCATGGGAAAACTTCGCTTTTAGATGCGATTCGAAAAACAAAAGTTGCTTCTGGAGAAGCGGGTGGGATTACCCAACATATTGGAGCTTACCAAGTCGATCACGCCAAAGGAAAAATTACTTTCATCGATACTCCAGGTCACGAAGCTTTTACGGCGATGCGTGCGCGAGGTGCAAAGGTCACAGATATCGTGATTCTCGTTGTCTCGGCGATTGATGGAGTGATGCCTCAAACATTGGAATCGGTTGCTCATGCGAAAGCGGCGGGCGTTCCTCTTATCGTGGCTATCAACAAATGTGATCTTCCCGATGCAAATCCCGATCGAATTAAACAAACTCTTTCGGGACACGATTTAAACCCTGAAGAATGGGGCGGAGACACACTTTATGCGAACGTCTCCGCAAAAACCGGAAAAGGCATTCCCGAACTTTTAGAATCGATTCTTTTGCAGGCTGAAATGCTCGATTTAAAAGCCAACTACGAAATGCCTGCTCGAGGAACTGTGGTCGAATCGAGACTCGATAAAAACCGAGGCCCGGTTGCAACTCTGTTAGTTCAACAAGGAAAACTCGCAACCGGCGATATCGTGGTGAGTGGTGTGAGTTTCGGAAAAGTTCGTGCTTTAACCGACTCTTTCGGTAAGCGTTTAAACGAAGCGATGCCGAGTACTCCCGTGGAAGTTTTAGGCCTTCCTGGAGTGCCTAATGTAGGCGATGAGTTTTTCGCCGCAGCAGATGAAAAAATCGCCCGGGAACTTACATCGGAGAGAGAGAATAAGATTAAAGTCTTAGCGGCTGAAGCGCTGAAACCGAAAACGCTGGAAGAACTTTTGGCCGCCTCTGCGACCGGCGACGGAAAAGAACTGCGTTTGATTTTAAAAGCGGACGTGCAGGGAAGTGCCGAAGCGTTAAGAGAAGCTCTGAATAAACTTCCACAAGAAAAAACGAAAGTGAAGATTCTTCACGTAGGTTCTGGCGGAATTACTGAGAGCGATGTGATGTTAGCGCAAGCAAGTCGCGCGGTGATCTTAGGTTTCAACGTTCGACCCGATTTGAAGTCACAGAAACTTGCAGAAGCTCAGAAAGTTCAGCTAAGAACTTACACGATCATTTACGATCTTCTCGAAGACGTGAAGAATCTAATGCTCGGTCTTCTGGATGCGGTCATTAAAGAAAAAGTCATTGGAAGAGCGGAAGTCAGAAATGTCTTTACGGTTCCGAAAGGCGGAACCATCGCCGGAAGCTCCGTGATTGACGGAAAAGTCATCCGCGGTTGCTTCTTAAGACTCCTTCGTGACAATCGAGTCATTTACGAAGGAAAAATTACTTCGTTGAGACGTTTTAAGGACGACGTAAAAGAAGTTGCGCAAGGATTTGAGTGCGGAATCGGGCTTGAAAACTTTAATGACTTAAAGCTCGGCGATCAATTTGAAGCATTTATTAAAGAAGAAATCCGCCAAGAGGTTCTTGTTTGAGTAGACGTTCGCAAAAAGTAAATTCGATTGTGCTGGGAGAAATATCGCGTGTTTTTCTCCAAGAGGTTTCGGATCCTAATTTAAGAAACATGGTTGTAACCGATGTAGAACTCGCGTCTGATTTGCGGATGGCGAAGGTTTTTTATTCGATGGGAATGATGGATAAAACGACTCCCGTGAAGGAAATAAAAAAATCCATTTCCAAAGTTTCTCCGTTTATTCGAAGAAAACTCGGGCAAAATCTCGAGATGAGACATGTTCCCGAGCTCGAGTTCATTGAAGACCACCACTCGGAAAATGTGAACCGCCTTATGTACCTCTTTCACGAAATTGAATCACAGAAAGCCTAAAAAAATTTATGAATGCTGGAGTTTTAATCGTAGATAAAAAGGCGGGTCCCACGAGTTTTGACGTTGTGAGAGACGTGAAACGTCTTTATCCGGGAACAAAAGTAGGACATGCAGGAAGCTTAGATCCGTTTGCGACGGGCGTGCTTGTCGTTTTGTTAGGAAAAGCGACGCGTCTTTCTAATCTCCTTTTGAATGCCGATAAATCCTATCGCGCGCGCCTAAAACTCGGCGTTTCGACAGATAGCATGGATGTGACGGGCAATCCCACTCAAGAGATGCCAGTACCCGAGCTGACGGAAAAGCAAGTCGAGACTGTTTTGAAATCTTTTGAAGGCGAATGGCATCAGACACCTCCGATGTTTTCGGCGAAAAAAATCGACGGAGTGAGACTTTACACGTTGGCTCGCCAAAATATTGAAGTCGAGCGCGAGAAAATCGCGGTCCAACTTTTTACCATGAAATTTATTTCGATGGATTTACCGTTTATTGAATTTGAAGTGTCCTGTTCCAAAGGCACTTACATCCGAGCGTTGGCCGACGAAATCGGAAAGAAGCTTGGAAGCGTTGCTCACCTGACTGAGTTAAGACGCTTGTCCTGTGGACAATTTCAACTTTCTGAAAGCAAAACAGTAGATGATTTGAAAGGAGATTTGGATGATGCCTACCGCTCGGCGTACGAGCATTATGTGCGTCTTCTTTCTCAAGAAGCATTGGTGCACCGACGCGGTTTGGACCGTTCCGGAGCACACTCTGAGTTTGCCTTTGGGAAAAAGGGATGTTAAGAGTCTTCCAGTTAATTTATTGATAATTTATTTGAAGTGTAAAAAAAGGGATATCAATTGAATAGTGAGAAGTTAAAAAAGGCAGAAATAATCACTGGTTACAGAAAACACGAACGGGATACCGGATCGCCTGAGGTTCAAGTTGCGCTTTTGACAGAGAGAATTAACTCTTTGACGCCGCACTTTAAGAGTCACATTAAAGATCATCATTCTCGACGTGGATTATTGAAAATGGTTGCCACTCGCCGTCGTCTTTTGGATTACCTAAGAGGCAGCGATGAAAAGCGTTACCAGACAGTGATTGAACGATTGAATATTAGAAAATAATCTCCAAAAAAAAGAGAGAAGGGCGACATGAGTGTTGTCGAAGTAAGTACAGACTACGGCGGTAGACGTCTATCGTTGCAAACCGGCAAATTAGCCAAACAAGCAGACAGTTCAGTTCTTGCGACTTACGGAGAGACGATGGTTCTAGTGACCGTAGTTTCCAGTCGCAAGCTCGGTGCCAATACTGATTTCTTTCCACTTACCGTGGATTTTCAAGAAAAATATTATTCCGCAGGAAGAATCCCCGGCGGTTTTTTCAAAAGAGAGGCTAAGCCTTCGGATAAAGCGACCTTGTGCGCTCGTCTGATTGATAGACCGATTCGTCCTCTTTTCCCTGAAGATTATTTGTTCGACACCATTGTGACGGCAGTTCTTCTCTCCAACGACGGAGTGAACGAACCCGAAGTGGTGGCATCGATTGCTGCGAGTGCGGCACTTCACATCTCGGATATTCCGTGGGCAGGTCCAACGGCTGCAATTCGAGTGGGAATGCTGGATGGAAAATTCGTCACCAACATTCCTCCACAAGACCTTCCTAATAGCCGCATCGATCTTTTGGTCTCCGCTGTGAAAACGGGAACCATCATGGTCGAAGGTAGCTCAAAAGAAGTGAGTGAAGCGGAACTTTGTGATGCTTTAGATTACGCGCAATCAGAAATGAAAGTCATTTTTGACTTACAGGAAGAATTGAAAAGCAAAGTAGGACGCGAAAAACGAACCTACACGACCCCACCTAAAGATGAGGCTTTAAAAGCCAGTATCCGTAAAGCATTTTGGGGACATTTCGAAAAAGCTTTCGCAGTGCGCGAAAAATTAGCGCGTTATGAAGCTTTGAGCGAAGTGAAAAAGAAAATCGAAGAAAAGTTCGGAGTCGCTGAAGCTAAAACCGAAGAAGACAAAGTTAAAAATAAACTTGTTGGCGGTTATTACGAAGAGCTGAAAGCGGCGTATGCCCGTGAAAAAACGGTCAATACGAAAGTCCGTATCGACGGCAGACCGTTCACAGAAATTCGTCCGATTACTTGTGAAACAACGCTTTTACCGCGTGTTCATGGTTCGGCTCTTTTTACTCGTGGCGAAACTCAAGTTTTGGGAGCTCTCACTTTGGGAACTTCCGATGATGAGCAGATGATTGATGCAGTGACAGGATCTTACGATAAGACCTTCCTCTTGCATTATAATTTCCCTCCGTTTTCGGTAGGGGAAGCCCGCAGTGCAAGACCTCCTGGCCGACGAGAAATTGGTCATGGATTTTTAGCAGAACGAGCCCTGTCATTTGTCATTCCTCCAAGAGAACAATTTCCCTACACGATTCGTTTAGTCTCTGAAGTTTTAGAGTCGAATGGTTCTTCTTCGATGGCGACGGTTTGTAGTGGTTCGCTTGCAATGATGGATGCCGGTGTGCCGATTACTAAAGCAGTCGCTGGCGTTGCAATGGGATTGATTAAAGAAGGCGATAAATACGCGATTCTTTCGGATATCTTAGGCGACGAAGATCATTTGGGCGATATGGACTTTAAAGTCTGTGGAACTCAAGATGGGGTGACCGCGTTTCAGATGGATTTAAAGATCGGCGGAGTGAGCCGAGAAATTATGGAAGAAGCCCTTTCGCAAGCTCGCGAAGGTAGACTTCATGTTCTTTCTAAGATGAATGAAATCTTAAGTGCTCCACGCGAAACGGTTTCGAGATACGCTCCGCGAATCTTCACCTTGAAAGTGAAGCCGGATAAAGTTCGCGAAGTCATCGGAAGCGGCGGAAAAGTTATTCGCAGTATCATCGAAAGAACGGGCGTTAAAATCGACATCGAAGACGACGGTAAAATCAATATCGCGTCGACAGATCAAGAAAGCGCTCAAAAAGCGATTGATATCATCAATTCGATTGTGGAAGAGCCAGAACCTGGAAAAACTTACGAAGGTAAGATCACCCGTATTGCGGACTTCGGTGCCTTTGTAGAAATCATTCCTGGCACAGAAGGCCTTTGCCATATTTCTGAACTCGAACATTTTAGAGTGCGACGAGTAGAAGATGTTGTTCAACTCGGAGATACCATCAAGGTAAAATGCCTTGAAGTCGATCCGATGGGCAAAATCCGGTTGTCGAGAAAAGCGCTTCTCCCAAGAGATCCCGCTCCGACTCCTCCTCCTCGTGAAAAAAGCGAAACTTCTTCAGAAGAAGGAGCTCCGAAAGAATCGTCATTGCCAGTGACTTCAGGCCGGATTCCCCCGCCAGAGTTAAGAGAGCACCACGACGACGATAGAGAGCCCCGAGATCGCCAACCCAGACGGCATCATTCTGAAAATCATGAACCAGGCGACGATGTCGGAAACCGATCTTCGGGTCCGGATCGCTCCAGAGAATATCGTCAAAGGGATGACAGACCTCGAGAACCTAGAGGCGGTGATCGCGGTGGAGACAGAGATCGCGGTCCGCGCAACAGTGGCGGCGGCGGTGGTTATGGTGGTCGTGGCGGCGGAAATCGCAGCGGCGGTGGCGGTGGCTACGGGGGTGATAGAGATCGCGGTCCTCGCAGTGCGGGTGGCGGCGGCGGTGGCTATGGCAACAACCGTGGCGGTAATCGCGATGGTGGCCAAGGCGGTGGAAACCGTGGTGGTTATGGCGGCGGTGGCGGTGACAGAGACCGTGGCCCACGCGGTGGCGGTGGAGGCTATGGGGGTCGTGACAGTGGCCAAGGCGGCGGACGCAATTTTGACAGACAAGATAACCGTGGTGGCGGTGGGTACCGCGACAATCGAGATCGTGAACCGATTCCGCGTCCTGAACGAGGTCGTCCAGGAATGGATCGCCCGGGTTCGGATCGTCCGGAACCTTCGCGTTATGAAAGTTTTACGAGAGAACGGGAAGATGAAGGACCAGCACGCGTCGATTACGATAGCGATGATATGGGTCCACGTTTTTCTAGAAACGATGATGAAGATCGATAGATCTTAGAATCGTTTGAACACAAGCCCTAAATTTCATAAACAAATCCTTCCCAATGGGATGACCGTTCTTTGCGAAGAGTATTCGCATGTAAGAAGTGTTTCTTTGGGAGTTTGGGTCAAGATAGGCAGCGCCTATGAAAAACCCAAGCAGAATGGAATCAGTCACTTTATTGAACACATGGTGTTCAAAGGGACTGAGACGAGAAATGCTCTTGAAATTTCGACCGCCATTGAATCGGTAGGGGGTGAATTAAACGCATTTACGGAGAGAGAGCTGACCTGTTTTCATGCGTCGGTTCTCTCTGAAAACGTCGAGACCGCGATTGATGTCTTAAGTGAGCTTGTGACAAAGCCCATGTTCAGCAAAATTGAACTTCAGCGCGAGCGGGGGGTCCTTTTACAAGAGCTTGCGATGACGCTCGATAGTCCCGAAGAGTGTCTGATGGAAGCCTATCTTCACGCGGTGTGGGGCAAAGCCGCTTTGGGGCAACCGATCATTGGAAATAAGAAAACCATCTCCAATATTTCTCGCTCTGAACTCGTTTCTTTTTTCAAACAGAATTACGTTGCAAGTAATATTGTTGTCAGTGTCGCGGGAAATGTTCCTTTTGAGAAGATTATCGATCTCTGCGAAAAATATTTTCAATTCGAAAAGCCTAAAAAATGGATCCCATTGGAAACGGTCAGTCCCATCTACACACCGAAGAAAAAGTCGATTCCTTCGGATACCGAGCAAGCTTACTTCGTTGCGGGATTTGAAGCTTGTGGGATGTCGGATCCTCATCGCTACGCGGCTTTGCTTTTGAGTTTTATTTTGGGAGGCGGAATGTCGAGTCGGCTCTTTCAAAAAGTAAGGGAGAATGCGGGACTTGCTTACTCGATTGACTGTGATTTTACTCCGTATCAGAAGACCGGACTTTTCTCGATTTTTGCTAATTTAAATTCGAAATCTTTGAAAGAATGCTTAAAAATTCTGGGGCAAGAACTTCGTAAAATTAAAACAGAATTGATTGATCAGAGCGAATTGGATTTAGTGAAGGGCCAGTTAAGAGGTTCTATTCTTTTATCTTCGGATCAAATGGAAGTCAGACAAGAGGCGCTGGCTCGAAATGAAATTTATTTTCAAAAACATTTTTCTGCAGAGGGTATCCTTGCGACGCTCGATCTCGTCACGCTGGAACAAATGAAGCAAGTCGCAGAAACAGTCTTTACAGAAGAAAAAGAATCCTTAATTGTACTTGCACGAAAGGAACCGAAAATGAAGAATTTATCGGTGATGTCTTTATGATTGAAGTAAAAGTTTCAAAATCGAAAAAAAATGCTCAGTTGCCGGTTTATATGACTCCCGGAGCTGCGGGATGCGATGTCTGCGCCTGTTTAGACAACCCGATGCTTGTCGAAAAAGGACAAAGGGTGATGGTACCTACGGGTCTGATTATGGAAATTCCTTTAGGATATGAAGTCCAGGTTCGCCCGAGAAGTGGTCTTGCATTTAAAAAAGGTCTCACGGTCGTTAATGCTCCCGGAACGATTGACAGCGATTTTAGAGGCGAAGTAATGGTCCTTTTAATCAACTTAGGCGAAGCGCCTGTTGAAATCCAACATGGTGAAAGAGTCGCGCAACTCGTTTTAAATCGCGTCGAACAAATGAGCTGGAGCGAAGTGGATAAAACTTCCGAAACCGCGCGGGGCGCGGGTGGCTTTGGGTCGACAGGCGTTTAATCTTCCACCAAATCGTTTTTAGCTCAAATCCACTAAAAAAATTCAAGCAGTCTCATCCATCCATTTTTAGCGAACGGCACTGTTCTTGCTTCACAGTAGGTCACTACTATGAAAAGTTTTTTTAAATCGAGTTGGTTAGTTTTGAAAGAGACTTACGAGAGTTTTTCGAGACATGATGCTCTTCGTTTGGCGGCAGCCCTTTCGTACTACACCGTTTTTTCCATAGGACCCCTTCTTCTGATTGCGATTGCCGCCGCAGGTTTTATCTTCGGAGAAGAGGCCATTCACGGCGAGCTTTCGAATCAGCTCCGGGGTCTTATGGGGACAGATGGGGCGAAGGCGGTTGAAGACATTGTTGCGAATGCCCACAAACCCAAAACCGGATTGATGGCGACCATTATTGGAGTGGTTGTTTTAATCGTCGGGGCAACGGCGGTTTTTAGTGAACTTCAAGCCTCTTTGAACAAAGTTTGGGAAGTGAAGCCAGAAAAGATCGAAGGCATTGCTCACTACCTTCGGACGCGATTGCTTTCTTTCGCGATGGTGCTTTCGATTGGGTTTTTACTCCTCGTCTCGCTTGTCATCAATAGCGTTCTCTCGGCGGTTTCAGCATATTTTTCACAGCATCTTTCGGTTCCAGTAGCGCTTCTTCAGATTCCTTACAATTTATTTTCGTTTGCTTTAATCGCCCTACTTTTCGCGCTGATGTTCAAAGTTTTGCCCGATATTAAATTGATGTGGAGGGAAGTTTGGATGGGGGCGGCCATTACCTCGGTCTTCTTTACGATCGGAAAATTTCTGTTCGGACTTTATCTGGGACAGAGCTCTGTTACCAGTGCGTTCGGCGCATCGGCGTCCGTCGTCCTGATTATGCTTTGGACCTATTACTCGTCGGTAATCGTTTTACTTGGAGCAGAGTTCACAAAAGTATATTCAGATTTATTTATTAAACCAAAACATCGAGGTGAGAATGAAAAAAGACACGCAATTGAAAGAACGTGAGCTCGGAACGAGTGAAGCGTACAACGAACAGATTCAAAGACAGCAGTTTCGTAAACGCGATTTCAACCTCAAACTGAAAAAGAAACCGACGGCTTCAGTATCTTGTGAAGTAAATATCCGTTAGTTTGAGATTCGGAAAAATTTGTCGGTAGCGTTTGATGAGTCCGCTCTTTAGAAGCAGCAGCTGCTGCATCCACAGGGAATCGGAAACCTGAATGATGAGAACTCCGCTACGGATTCTGAGAGCGCGTGAAGAGTGTGCTGCGGCTTCCCCCACAATTTCCGCCCATGCGGTAATCGCGCGAGATTCTTCAATGCGATTGGAGATCTCGCTATTCTCTTTAAAAATTCCTTTTAAAATACTTTCGACTTTTTCGGGTGCTTTTTGAAAATGGGCTCGGCGGCGTCTGAGCTCTTGCATGTCTCGACGCCTTGCGCGAATTAAATCCTGAATTTTCTTAATGTCATCCACTCCTTCTAACTTAACCTTTTTAGTCTGGAATGCACAGAAGCGTTCTCTGTCACAGAACTCGTGCTTCTTTCGTCTTGATTATTGGAAGGAACGAATTCCCCCCATGAATCCCTCCCAAAAAAGGGAACCGGCGTTCAGTTCAACGCCGGTTTTCCTTTTTTCCTTTTCCGCGAAGTTATGCTAGTTTTTTCCAATTAAATCAGGCCTGAAATGGGTCTTTTATACGGAGAGTCATAATGGATCGGAATCTAGCACTTGAATTTGTACGCGTGACAGAAGCAGCGGCCTTAGCAGTAGGGCGCTGGATTGGTCGTGGAAATGAAATGGCGGCGGATCACGCAGCTGTTGAATCCATGAGAAAAGCGTTTGATTCTATCCGTTTTGAAGGAACCATTAAAATTGGCGAAGGCGAGCGAGACGAAGCCCCAATGCTTTATATCGGTGAAAAAGTGGGCGACGGACAAGGGCCGAAAATCGATATTGCGTGTGATCCTTTAGAAGGAACGACGATCACCGCTTTAGGAAGAAGTGAAGCGTTGTCGGTCATTGCAGCGGCTGAAGAAGGAAATTTCCTACACGCTCCGGATACCTATATGGACAAAATTGCCGTGGGTCCCGTAGCGAAAGGCGCAATCGATATTACAAAAAGCCCCACTTGGAATGTGCAAGAAGTTGCAAAAGCAAAAAATAAAAGCATTGAAGACATGATGGTGATTATTCTCGATCGTCCCCGCCATGCGGAAATGATTGCTGAAGTCAGAGCTTCGGGCGCGCGCATTCGATTGATTGGCGATGGCGATGTTTCGGCCGCAATCGCGACCGCTCAAGATGAAACCGGAATTGATTTATTGATGGGAATTGGCGGCGCTCCAGAGGGAGTGATTGCAGCTGCCGCCTTAAAATGTCTGGATGGGGATATTCAAGGCGTTTTAAAATTTAGAAGCGAAAACGAAAAAGAACGCGCTCGTCGTATGGGAATTACTGATTTTGATAAAGTTTACAAGATGAATGATCTTGCAAAAGGCAATGTCATGTTCATCGCGACCGGTGTGACGAATGGAAGTTACCTTCAAGGCGTAAGATATTTCGGCGGTGGAGCGCATACGCACTCGATTGTGATGCGTTCGGAAACTAAGACGATTCGTGAAGTGCATTCGAAACACTACTTTGAGTCGAAACCTCGATACGGGTGGTAATCCATGGCTAATGTCGTTCGTGAAAAAGAAATGAATGTGCCCATCGGGCAACTTTATAAAGCGATTACGGAGGTTGAAAATTATCCGAAGTTTCTTTCGGAAGTTGTCAGCGCCAAAAAAGTTTCGGGAACGCCTGAAAAATTTCAGGTCCGCTTTGAAATCGAAGTGGTCAAACGTTTTCAGTATACTCTAGAATTTCAGTCGAATGGGAAAGACACGATCACTTGGAAGCTCGTCGATAGCGATTTTTTTAAAAAGAATCAAGGCTCTTGGAATTTAAAATCGTCATCGGAAAAAAAGACTGCAGTCCACTATGAGCTCGATGTCGACTTTGGTTTTTTAGTGCCTGGATTTATCTCAAAGAAGCTGACTGAAGTGAGTCTTCCTAAAATGTTAGATGCGTTTGAATCGCGGGCAAAGGATCTTGAAAATGGCGGATAATGACGATGTAAAAGACTCGTCGGATAAACCTTGGTGGTCCGAAGTGATTAAAGAGGTTTCTTTGACGGGACTCGCAACGGTTTTTATGACCGAAGATTCGATTCGCAATTATCTCAAGGAAAAGAAACTCCCGAAAGAATTAGTAGCGCTCCTTTTAGACAGCGTCGGTAAAAAGAAAGACGATTTTTATGGGCTGCTTGCGAAGGAATTCGGCAAGATGCTCGCCAAAACCAATTTATCGGACGAACTCGCGAAGTTTCTCCAGGAAAATAAAGTGAAGGTTAATGCGACTCTCACTTTTGAAAAGAAAGAAAATTCTCATGAATAAAGAAGCGGTAACGACTTTAAATGCACCCCAGGCCATTGGCCCTTACTCCCAAGCGATTAAATCGGGAAACTTATTATTCTGTTCAGGACAAATTGCGTTGGATCCCAGTAGCGGGCAAGTCGTTGGCAAAACGGTTCAGGAACAGACCGATCGTGTCATGAAAAATCTCTTGGGCATTTTAGAATCCCAAGGCCTTGGATTCTCACACGTCGTCAAAACGACTATCTTTTTAAAAAGCATGAACGATTTCCCAGTGGTCAACGAAACTTACCAAAAGTTTTTGTCGGCCCCTTTTCCGGCCCGTGCTACCATAGAAGTCTCCCGACTTCCAAAGGATGTGCTGGTTGAAATCGATGCGATTGCCACTTTTCATTAGTCTAGTTTTTTTCACAACGTATTCATTTTTGTCGGCTGCGATCTTAAATGGGACGGCCGCGACGGTTGGGAAAACTCTTCTATCGGTTCAAGACGCTTATCTTTACCGCAGTCTCTTGCGCTTTAAAGAAAAAGAATCTCCCGCATTAAATATTGAGTCCGGTGACGCATTAAAGAAAACCGTTCAAAAACTGATTTTTGAGGAAATGATTTTTAATGAAGTGAAAAATTTTCAGTTCGATGGAGTTCCGAAGGTGGAGGCGACAAAGCTCGTCCAAACGAATCGAAAGAAGCATGAAAAGGACTGGAAAGCGCTTCAGAGCTACTTCCAGGTCTCAGAAAAGGACCTCACCGAGAGACTGCATCGAATGATGCAAGTAGAGAGATTTCTTCAGAAAAAGGTAGATACACTGACCCCAGTCATTACCGATAGTGAAATTCAAGCTTACTATAAACAGAATGAGGCCCGTTTTAAGGGGAATAATTTTGAGGATTTGAAGCCAAATCTTGTGCTATTACTCAAAAAACAAAAAATGCAAAAAGGCCTCGAAGAGTGGATCAAGTTTTTGAAAGAAAAGTACAACGTCGTGAATCAGATGGACAGATCTTAAGTCTAGATTCGTTGACCGATGCCCACCTCGCCCCAATCATAAAAATCGCTCAGGAAAGCTTCGATGTGGTCTGGAGTGAAAAAGAATTTACAGAACTTTTAAAAAATCCCGACAGTGTCGCAAAGGGCGCATTCTATGGCGGTGAACTCGTAGGCTATTTCTTTGGAATCGATATTCAGGGGGATCTCGATATTATCACGCTCGCGACTTCCAAAAGATTTCGGCAGCTGGGAATTGCTACACTATTGTTAAATACCGTTTTAAAAAATGTTCGCGGAGAAGCGTTTTTAGAAGTCGATCTTCGAAATGATGCGGCATTGGCGTTTTATCGCAAAGCGGGTTTTATTGAAGGAAGAATTCGTAAAGCTTATTATCAAAATAAGTATGATGCTTTGTGTATGTCTCTTGTAGTCGGATAGCTGATCGCGGATTGCGGTTGGCGGCATTGCGGCAGTCGGGCAAGGCGGACCGCGGTTACGGCGCGCGGGAGCGGCATGGGGTGTTGGTAAGCTTGAAGACGCTTGCTGCTAGATGATCTAGTAAGTCGATCTCTTCTTTGTCGAACATTTCGTATTCGAGATGAACGATGCTCTGACATTCTCGGATGCTGCCGAAAGCTATCTGGTAGAACTTCCTCCTATCCGCATCCTTTGCTCTGCCCCATCCTTCGCTGAGGTTGAGAGCCACACTAGAAGAAGCCCGCTGTAACTGCCCTTTTAACGACGACGGGAGCTGCTTAACACGAACCCTCCTGTAAAATTGAACGGCCAATTCATGACATCTAAGATTCATTTGATTTTTCTCCTTCTGAAAAAAAATAGTTTGCACCCCGCTGAAAACCATTTTTTTTCAGAAGGAGAAAAATCAAATGAATCGTTTCAGAACATATGAATTGGCTGTTCAATTTTACAGGAGGGTTTCCTCGCTACGAATTCCAGCTCATTTAAAAGGGCAGTTACAGCGGGCTTCTTCTAGTGTCGCTTTGAACTTAGCTGAGGGGTCGGCTAAGCCAAGTGCTAAGGAACGGGCAAGATTCTACAGGATTTCCTTAGGGAGTTTCAGAGAGTCGATGGCGGTCTTAGAACTCTTAAATATCCAAAACGCAGAATTAGATGAGTTAAACGATAAATTAGCACGACATCTTTACAACCTTTGCAAAGCTCTCGAATGAGAGGGCTTTCCCTGCGGTTCGCGGTTGGCTGCTTGCGGTTCGCGGCATGGCGGCAGTCGGGCAACGCGGATCGCGGTTACGGCATGCGTATGCAGGAAACTAATTCTCCACAGCGTAAATCTCTTTGAGATTGCGATACTGTTCATTGAAATCGAGGCCGTAGCCTACGAGGAATTTGTCTTCGACTTCGCGGCCTAGGTAATCGATGTCGACTTCTACTTCGCGGCGTGAGGGTTTGCTGAGAAGAGCGCAGAGTTTTAGGCTCTTGGGATTCTGTGCTTTTAAACGCTCGCCGTAGAATTGAAATGTCCGGCCGGAGTCAATGATTTCATCGAGCATGATAAGGTGTTTGTTTTCGGGATTGGTTTCGATGTCTTTTAAAATTCTCACTGTGCCTGAAGATTGTGTACCCGCACCATAGCTTGTCAAACGGACAAAATCGAGGACGACGGGTACCGTGATATGACGGATGAGATCGGCGGCGAAAAGCATCGCGCCTTTGAGAGTGACGATGATGACGAGTTCTTCATCCGGTTTTAAAAGCGTTTTGTAATCTTTCGAAATCCGTTCGCCTAACTCTTTATTGAGATTTTCAATTTCTTTTGCGGTGATAAATGGACTTAATTTCATTTTGACTCCCTACGAACGCATTTTAGAAACGGCATCTTTGATTTTTCCAATATTTGAAAAGCCCTTGCTGGCAAGGTGCTTCATCACGGTTCCTCCTCCTAAGGGAAGAATGCCTAGGTACCCGTGTCTTAGTAAATCAAAAGTTCCGATATGCACTTTCGCGCGAATTTTTTTGTTGGGATCTTCATTCATCATTTGCTGAATGATCGCGATTCCTACTTCGCCGATATCTTCGGTCGTGAGCTTACACAATTCATCAATCGCAGCCGGAGGAACATGAAACGTCATGTCGGGAGACGTCGGAGCCGTTCGAAAAATTCCGATTCTGCCGCCCTGATGGCTGAGCGTGAGTGGACCATCCTCTCCGACATAGACTGCGATTTTTACGCCGTCTCTTAAGGGTTTTGTCGCTCTTTGACAAACATCTCTATCAAAAAGCGCTTTTAGTTTTTCGTAAGCATCGTCTGGCACGGTTGTAGACATAGGGCCAATTTATACCTGAGGGGAGGCCCTCTGGAAAGCTACTTTTGAGTGTTCTCGAGCAGCTGATCGTAGGTTTCGGCAATTGGAACATCGGTCATTTGATTGCCGGATTCTTCATTTAAAAGCTTCACGTTACGGTATTTATTCACTTCAATCGGATCGACTTTGTCGATTCTAAAGGCTTTTGGAATTTCATCTTCTTCGATAGAAACCGTTGGGAATCTCTTTTTGACCTCTTTGAATCCTTTAGCCGCTTCTTCGAGCTGACTATTGTATTCATCGGCTTGCTCTTGCATGGTCATTTCTTCGGCTTCTTTTGCTTTTCCATTTTCGTCATACTCTAAAACCACCTTCGCTTTATTTTCATTTGGACTGTATTTCCAATTCGAAGGGAGATCGGTCGGAGTTTTTCCTCTTAAAACTTCAAGTTGATTTCGTAAGTCTCGTCCAAAAGCATTTTCGTCATCGGGTTTGCCGACTTCAAGTTTGGTTGTGACTTTTCCATCGTCAGCTTTTTTGTCGACGTATCTAGGATTGACGACGTTGTAAGGCATTTTCGTCACCTCTTTACACATTTCCGTTTGTTTTTTTAACTCTTCTTCGATTTCTTGGATTCGTTTTGCGTCTTTCACATCTTTAAGGCGTTCAGTCCGAATCTGAGCAATGCCGGCTTCGCAAGTGGCAACGCCTTCACTTAGTTTTGTTTGATTAAAGTAAGCAGCGCTTTTCGCAAATGCCGAGACGGCATTACTCTGACCTAAGTTTGCTAAAGTCGAATTCCACCAAGACTCTGTCGCTCTTCCCGCCGCATCTTGCAAAAGGAGCACATTTCCCATTTGATTGGCATCGTTCTTTTTGCCTTCTTCTTTTGAAGCTTGGTCGATGGTTTCAAAAGAACGTGTTCCAATTTTTTCGGCGGCTTCTTTGACATCGGGTCTGAGAGAATATCTTTCGACCGTAATCAGCTTGTCTTTGTCTTCGGGAGTATCTGCACCCGCTGTTGTTCCTCCAGCGGTCGCTCCGCCTGCGGTGGTGCCACCCGCAGTAGTTGCTGCAGCTCCGCCGGTCGATCCGCCCGCGGCATTGCCGGCCGTATTCGTACCGGATTGAATATCTTTTGGTTTAATTTCTTTCGTTTCGACTTTTAAAATCGTTTCGTAGTCGACGCCTTCTTCTTTTTTCTTTTTCGGATCGGGTTTTTCGTTGGCGTACTTGTCGTGCAGTTTATACATTTCTTTTTCAAGTTCGGACGAGTCTCCGTCTTGCGCTCCGTGAGGGGAGACGAAAGGAGTTAACTCTCTCGAGTTTGGTTTCTTAGGATCGGGCGGCGAATTTTTATTCTTGTTATTATAAGCGTCGTCGGGACCTCTAAATGAGAAGTCATGGTAAGTCAGATAACTCTTATAAGAAACCGCATCGTCTTTATCGAATTGCACTTTAGTGCCTTCAAGATAAATTTTTCCGGAAGTATCCCGGGCTTTTCCCATGACGTTTCTATCGAGCGTAAAATCTTTATAACGTTTATCAAATTCTTTTCGCGCTTGTTGTTCGGCCTTTTCCGCATCGGCAAGATCGGCAAATAAAGGCAGGGAAAGACACACGCTCAGCGTGATTAGCAAAAGCAGTTTCGGATTCAGATATTGGAGTCGTTTAATCACAGAAAAATCTCTATCCTTCCAGGCTATTAGTGTGCAAAGCCAGTGCCTGAAAAAACAGCAAATAAGTCAATGATTACAATGGACAATCTACGTCACTCCGTCGTTTTTTTAGAGGGGTGGAGGGTGTTTATACAGGTGTACAGAAATTAGTCATGTTCAATGTCATTGCGAGGGTGCTTCGCACCCTCGCAGTGACGAAAAGGTCGGCCGTGCCTTTTTAATGAGGAATGCTGCCGCGATGATTTTCTCGAGTCAAAAAGGTAGGCCGTACCTTTTAGGCGTTGGCGTAATCCATGCGCTTGACGATTTGGTAGCCTTTGATCAGTTCTTTGAGACCGGCGTCGAGGGAGACGATGGTTCGATAACCCGTGGCTTCGACTTTTGCGTTGCTGACGATGTAGTTTCGCTTGTCGGGATCTTCGCCGATTTCGGAAGTTAAGAATGTAAATTGTGGGATGTGTTTTTGGATTGCTTGGCAGAGTTCGAACTTGCTCAAATTCGCGTCGCTGAGTCCCACGTTGTAAGGACTGCCTTTCATTTTATCGTAGTGATTCAAAGTATGGATGAACGCACGAGCGGCATCTCTCACATGCAGGTAATTTCTTTTGAAATGGGCTTCGAATAAAACGACGAACCGATCGTTGACCGCTCGGTAAGTGAAATCATTGACGAGTAAATCGAGGCGCATTCGAGGACTGACTCCGAAGACGGTTGCCAAGCGGAAGGTTGCGACTTGGCCCGTTGCGAGTAAAGCTTGTTCGGTTTCGACTTTCCATTTTCCGTAAAGTGAAATGGGATTCATTGGAGTGTTTTCATCGCAATGAAGTCCTGTTTGTCCCACGCCATACCCACTGTTGGTGCAGGGAAAAATCATCATCTGGGAAGGGGATTTGAGTTTTAAAAGATCTAAAACGGCCGTTTTATTGGTGGATTCCGCGCCAATCGGATCCCGAGAGCAGATCGGAGCACCCGTGTAACAAGCGAGCGGAATAAAGGCGTCCATTGATTTTGCAAGTGAGCCCATAAGCTTCATGTCTCTTGCATCCCCGCGAATAATCGTTAATTTCTCATGGTGGCAAACATCGAGAAGGGTTGTTTGTTGATACATGAAGTTATCAACGACGGTTACCTCGTGCTTTTCCGCCAAAAGCATAGGAACTAAGACCGAGCCAATATATCCTGCGCCACCCGTCACTAAAATTTTCATAGGAGTCTTTCGATAGTGTTTTATCGATTGTACAAAGCGATGCGAGAGATTGCAAATTGCTACAAGTAGTCATTGCAACCATTTGTCCAGCGCAGCACTAGCGGAAACGGAAGCCCGTCATTGCGAGGCTGCGTAGCACCCGCGGCAACCCTCCTAGCCCAGAACGCAAAGATTGCCGCGCGTGCTGCGCACGCTCGCAATGACGAGGATTCGCGTTATTTAATAATTCCCGCAGGTGGCATGTAGACGTCGAACCATTGATCCAAATAGCTGTGATAAGGATAAAAATAATATTTGGAAGAAGAGTTTCGGATAATTTCAGGCATATGTCGGTTGCTGCTCGTCGTTCCCAAAACCGCTTTGTCGTTCAAAGCATCACAGGTAATTTTAATTTCGACTTTTCCGTCGGGACTTTTCAGTCTCACGACTCCATCCACTCCAGCAAAGGAAAGACTTTCCATCTTAAACACTTTCCCCGATTTGATTTCTCGTCGAATCGTATTGCCAAAGGGCGACTTCATCATTTCGAACCGGTTTGAAGAATGTTTTGTCGAAGCATAAAAAGGATCTCTTTGGACCCAAAAACTTTCTTCACCGGCTTTAAAAACCATGTCTTGTTTCAGGATAAAATAAGAATCGGGAGGAATATTGCTTAGAGACGTTTCCTGAGTGGCCGTTTCATAGCCTTCGGGAAGTTGAAAGGTCGGATTGGAAGTTGCTGGCACGGCGCCTGGGTTTCCACTGACTCCACTCCTGCAATATTTGCCTAAAAACCCGTTGGGTTTGCAGGGTTCCTGACAAGAATTGCTCCAACTCGATGCAGAAGTAGAAATGACGAATTTTCCATCTTCTCTGACAACGCAATCCGTTCCTTCGAGCTGGCAACTGCAACTTGCCTCCGCGATTTGGGTTACTAAGAAAACTGTTAACATAGCTAAGATTGATTTCATAAAATTTCCCTTCTTATTTTGTTACTTGATGATAGCTTCCGGCGGTGTAAATACCTCAAACCAAGGCAGAACATCTTTGATCGATTGAACTCCCGAGCTGTTCACGCCCAGAAGAACTTCAATCCTTTCATTGGGTCCGATTAAACTGACAGCCGTATAATACTGTCTGGTACCATCGGGACGTCCTTTCATCGTAAACTTCATCCCGGCTGCCAAAATCCGCTTCAGATCGATAGGAAAGGGAGACTTTTCTAAGTGGATCCCGATCCCAGTTCGGGAGTCGCACTTGTCTTTTAAGCACATCGTATTTTGGTATGAAATAAACGTGATCGGAGTTTTCAAGAAAAAGTAGCTGTCTAGAGGTAGCTCTCTTAACGAAAGCGCGCCGTCCGCGACGATGTAACCTTCCGGAACTCTCGAACTGAATTCAGAGGGAACGGGCGGTTGCGGAGTAGGGATGGGAGACTTGACCGGATTAGGACAATAAGTTCCTAAAATTCCACCTGGCTTGCAGGCTTCCTGACAACTTCCATTCCATTGTGATGCCGAAACAGACGCGACAAACTTCGAGTCTTCTTTGACGACGCAATCACTTCCTTCGAGTTGGCAAGTACAAGCTGCCCGAGACGTTTGACTCATCAAAAAGACTGTTAAAATACCGAGAATTGTTTTCATTCACTGACCCCTTACTTTGTTTCTAAATAAACCCTTATTTTTTCTAAAATTGCACCGAATCCACTTGTTCGTTGTTGAATCGATAAAGATTTGATCAACTTTTCATTCTTTTTAAGAAGATCCGAAAGTTCGATTCGTAATTTCGCGTCAAAGCCTTTGGTTTTGCTCTGAACTTCGAGAAGTCCAAGGTCCGCAACAAGCGCTTCCGCAGTCTTTCTTTCGTTTTCATCCAAAAGGAATTCGAGACTTTTTTGGACTCCCAGCCTTGATGCGGAAAGAGCGACTGAAAAAACTTCCTCTGTGAAGGGCGTGGGTTGTCCCACATCTAGCCCCAGCTGGAGACGAGCCTCGCTCATCCCTTTCTTATAATTTTCCAGAACATTTTTCTTGAGGTAAGGCGTTTCTGTTGTTTCGAGAAGAGAACCTAGAATTTCCAAGGCGAAGTATCGGCCACAATACTTCGGAAATTCTGCTTTCACCGGCTTATCCACCATCACTTTAAATTGCGCAACTGTTTGCGCAAGTCCTTGAACGAATCCTGCTTTATAAAGATAAAGACTTTTAGAAATTTTTCGAAAATCCCTCTCGACAGAGGCCAGTTTAAAGTAAGCGGTCGTATTGTTTTCGGTTAGATTACTTACAGGAGCAGGGAGATCATTTTGATGATCATCGTTATTTCCCCAACAACGGACCGGCTCTTCATCTGATAAAAGGCAGGTGTTCAGAGCTCCCGCGATGATATCGATTCCGGAAGAAGTTTTTGGTTTCGCTTCTTCCATCTGTCCCCAGCAGTGGAGCTGGTAATTGGTATCGATTGCACAAGTGTGTAATCTTCCGGCAGTTACTTTTTTTGCTTTAAAATCTTTGGGAATATCTTGTTGGCCTGCTCGATTATCGCCCCAACATTGAATGCTACCATCCTGCAAAAGTGCGCAGGTGTGGTAGCCGCCGGCCGAAATTTGCTTCACTTTGCCGAGCTCGGGAACATCGCATTGGCGCGTGCGATTGTCCCCCCAACAAAAAACTTTTCCATCGGCTGTTAAGGCACATTGATGAATCCCACCTGCCGCGAGAGCTTTCGCATTTTTGATGGAGCGAACCGTTGGGCTATCGCTTAGAACAAATCCCCAGCAGTCGATACTTCCGGTCTCGGTGATCGCACACGAATGATATGTTCCTGTTGCAATCGTCAGGACTTTTCCTAAAGGAGGCGGTTCGGTTTGTTGGTAGTTATTCGAACCGATGCATTTGACCGAATGAGCTTCGCTGAGAAAGCAAGTGTGTTTTCCTCCGGAAGCGACTTCGATAAATTTTTTGTCGGAAGCGTAGGAGTTCGCTTTGGAAGTCACATCCTTATCCCCTCCCCAGCAGAGCGAATTGCCTTGTTCATCCAAAGAACAAGTTTGGTATTCTCCTAGGGATAAGGACACGCCGGCTTCAACCGCTCTTTGGAGGGTCGCCGTCTCATATCCGAAAAGAGGGTAAAGTCCTACGAGTGCTAAAAACCAGGTTGCCCTTTTCATTACGTACTCCGAATTTCTATTCGATTAAGGTCAACTTGCCCAAATCTTGATTAATCTTATGAAGCAAAGCCATGATTTCGACGGTCAGTTCGAATTCCGTTGAATTGAAACCCACTTGCCAGCCGGTTTTATCGGCGAGGAGATTTTTAATCCATTCGGGATTCACCGAAGCATAATCTTCGTAGCTTAAAATTTCGGTCATCAACGTGATTTGGTTCGTCAGATTTTTTAAGTCGAGCGAATTCACCTTGCCTGCGAACGCGACAAGTTTTTTATTCATCTCGGATAGCTTGGCTGTGTTTTCGATGAGATCCTTCACTTGAGTCTTTGCGTTTTCGCCTTGTAGGATGATGACGGGGCGTAGAGTTCCTTGGGTAAAGAGTGATAAAAATCCTGAAAGAGATCTAAAATAGATCTTTTTAGCGGCTTTTAAGTCTTTTGAATAATCAACGAAATACGGAATCGAAACTTTTTGTCCCTTTAAGAGATAGCTTTTGATCCGTTCTAAGACGACTTTTCTGGCCGGAGAGGACCACTGAGCGGTTTCTTCGAGCGTAGAAAGCGTCAGAACCACTTGCGATACTTTTTCGGTATTTTCCCCATTTTCTCCCTCAGGGTTTCCGCCGATTTTTCCAGCTCCCTCAGGACCGCCAATTCCACCCCCCGATCCGATAGGACCTAGGTACTCAAACCGAAGGCCGAAAGAATGCGCGGTCTCGTATTTTCCCTGGAGTTCTTCAAAACCTGCACGGACAAAAGACGTTTTTGAAGCTTTTTGGTCTTTCAAGAAGTCTAAAATATTTTCTTTCAGTGCGTATACGGGAATCGCAAAAAAATGGTCAGATGCGGCGACAGAATTTGAGATGACGCCCACTTTTGAAGCCGCTCCTTCGACGACTTTCAACGCCTGATGCGAGACAATTCCGAGGAGCTTTTGATCCGCAGAGGAAATGATGATGCCTCCACTCATTCCGTATTCGGCATGGCCTCCAGTCACTTCAATCATTTTGGGTTGAAGCGGGATGAGTCCCCGTTCGCTGTCTGAAAGAAGGATGACCCCATTGTCTCTCGAAACCAATTTCTCGGATTCCCAAGGAAACCCCATCACTTGAACTTTAGTCGAAGCGGCCGGCTTATCCGCGAAGAAATCTTCAAATGAAATGGCCGGGAGTTTTTCTTTCAATTTTAAAATGGCAATTCCACGACCATAGTCAGAAGCCACTAACGTTGCTTCTTTTTCTTTTGTTTTTTCATTCTGAACCGAGTGACAGAATTTAGTTCCGCTCAAAACGACGTGGTCTGAAGTCAAAACATAGGTTTCTTCTTTAAAGTTAAAAAGGACGCCTGAACCTGCATACATCTTCAACGGGTCAGAACAAAGATAAGACTTTGTTTTAACCACATAGTCTTCGACCCCAGCGAATGCGGATTGCGCGATGAAAAAGAGAGACAGATATCGAACGAGGGTACGTGTTTTCATAGGATCATTTCTCCTTGTTGAAGAGCGGCTTTGAGACGTTTTGAAAGTGAGTAGCGAGTCGCACGAGCTTTTCCGATTCGAGTGATGAGGCCCTTTTCTTCCCATTGGCTAATCATCCGATTTGTCGTGGCTCGGGATTTATTAAAACGTTTTTCAATAAAAGTCCGGCTGACGATATCGGCAATCGGCACTTCTTTCTTTCTGAAATCTTGTCCCTGGAAATAGGCGTCTGATTTAGGCTGGTAAACGATTTCGCGCCACTCGGGCTGACAAAATAACCCGCCGAAGGGGGATTTTGTATTTTTTATCTCGATGAGTTTTAAGTTGCCTTCGATATAAAGCTTTTTATGCTTTGTC
This sequence comes from uncultured Bdellovibrionales bacterium, assembly GCA_937903155.1. Taxonomy (GTDB): domain Bacteria; phylum Bdellovibrionota; class FAC87; order UBA2466; family UBA2466; genus CALCZU01. The sequence goes on along the minus strand of CALCZU010000036.1, from coordinate 13,732 downwards.
TTGAAACTGTAATGAGACCCAAAAGTCGCTTTTAATTTCGCGATAAAGTTCATGACTTTCGGCTGATGAATCGAAAGATCCATCTGTTTAATGCCGAAACAACACGCTAAGAGTTCTTCGAACGAAATATCCGCGCGCAGGCTCAGCCGTTCCATCAATCGACACATTTCTTCGGAGATACTCGAACTGTTTTTGGAATTGTCTGTTATCTTAAAACTATCCATATCGACAATGAAGAGAGAGCCATTCGTTTGAACTTTGATAAGATTTTTTAAGTAAACCGGCAGATTTCCTAAAAGGTTCTTTTCAATCAGAAGTTCGGGCGTTTCGACCAACTGTTTAAAATATAAATGCTGAGAGTGATAGAGAGGTAAATTCTCTAAGATATCCTGATGGTTTTTCGCGGATGCTGAGTCTTCGTCGCGAACGGCCGTCCAGTAGTGAATCACAATCTCTTCCACTTCATAAAGAGGATCTCTTTCGAAAAAGCTGATTTCACTTAAAAGCTTTTTAATCTGACTTCGGCTCGACGGATCAAATAACGAAAGCCACAGAAGGGAATTTCGAATGATTTGTCTATCTTCGTTATTCAGCTTGTAGAATTCGCTTCTCGCCTGCAAGGGAGGGAGGGTTTTTAAAACTTTTTCGAGTTTGAATCGCTCCGGTTGCGTAAGCCATCGCCAGACCCAGAGATAAAGTCTATCCGACCACTCCGTACTTTCGAACTGTCTATCATCTTCCGGATGCAAGAGTCCGAGTAAGGTTCGGTTGCGATACGCGTATTGGTATCTTCTTAAAGCACGTAGTGAAAACTGAACTCTCCGCTCGGGGTCTATCGAAAAATATTTGTGATACGGCAATTCGAGTGTCAAAATTTTCAAAAACGAAAGTTGATCTCCTTTGGCGTAATCGATTTTCGCCTCTGAAATCGCTTTAAAATCCCCCGCGTGCAATTTTTCGTAAAAGCAAATCACTTCAAACTGACTGCGGATATTTTCGATATAAGGATTGTTTTTTTGCTCTTCGAGCATTTTGCGAGTTTCTTGCTTTGTAATCTCATTCGGCAATCCTAGGTTATGAAGCACGCAGGAAAGATTGATTTTCGCTGTCAAAGCTTGAAAAGGAGATTTCGCGGTACTGCTTGCGAGCGAAAAAAGTTCTAATGCATTGGTATTGTCTCCGCTGCGAAAAACTTGCATTCCTTTTTCAAAGAAAAACCAGAAAGGTTTTAAAATAGAGTGAGTTTCGAGAGTCTGCTCCAAATGAAACAGCAATTCCCGACTCTTCTGGGCGCTCATTTGCAAACGCATCAGTGAGATATGAAGAAGAATAATTTCGATGAGGATGACGCGGTCGGCAGACTGAACCGCTTTATCAATAAGTTCACTATTGATTTCATTCTGAAAAAGTTTAAACCGCGCTTTAATCTGATTTAAAACGTCGAGGCATTCTTCGCCTTGAATATTTAATCTCAGTTGCCAGGCATCTGAGAGCAAGTTTTCTAAATCCCTTACCATGAGTCCCCACGACCTCTTTTTTGTCAGTCTTAGGACTTATTAAATTTTGAGTCAATATTGGTAAATCAATAACGCGGAAAGTGAAGACAGTTGTTGCTAACGCCGTCATTGCGAGCGTGCGTAGCACGCGCGGCAACCTGTGTGCTTACGACAATGCGAAGATTGCCGCGCGTGCTACGCACGCTCGCAATGACGATGCTTACAGGATTTGAAGTTCGAGGTCGATCAGACGTTTTAAGTTTTCGGGAGTTTTTGGAATCGAGACTTCTTTCCCGTTGATGTAGATTGTGGGTGTGCCTTGAAGGTTGAGTTGATTTCCTAGCGCAACATTTGCGGAAACCGCTTCAAATGATTTCGGACTTTTTAAACACTTCTCAATCTGATCTTGCGGGATCACATTGGAAACGTGCTTTTGGATTTCGTCCCATCCGGCTTTGACGTCATCGTCTGTCATGCTGAGAAAAACTTTATCGTGAAACTCCCAGAATTTATTTTCGGCAGATGCACAGGTTGCAAGTCTTGCGAGTTTGCAGGCGTGGGCGTGCATTTGATACGTCATTTTAGGATTGCACGAGGTGTCCAAAGGGTAGTGTTTGAAAACAAACTGAATCTTATCTTTGTAAGAAGGCAAAAACGTATGGATCTGAAATGCCATTCTTCTGCAAAAAGGGCATTCAAAGTCGCTGAATTCGACGACTTGAACTCTCGCTTGCGATAGGCCGTAGACGCCATCGGCCGGATCTACCGGAAATTTCTTCTGAGGCTTGTCTTTCCAAGTCAGAAAGAATTTTTCGACGGTGCTGTCGATCATTGCATAGTCGTTCGTCTCGCTTTTAATAAATGAAGGGAGAAGAAAAAGAATGGTGACGAACATCAATAGCAAAATAGAAGAAAGGGCCAGTCGTGGAGTTGAGATGAGCTTACGATTCAATCCCACGCCTCTGCGTGCGACGGCAGAGATCATTTCCATCAAAGAACCTTTAGCTCCCGCAAGTTTCGAGTTGAAAAAAAGATGAGTCAGCGTCATGGCATAAATAAACAGGCACATGAGGCAAATTGTTTTTAAGTAAAAGATTTGAATTCCGAGGAGCGGGATAAAATCGATCAAGGTGGCTGAAAATGCGAGATAGCCTAGCACTCGCTGACCAAAACCAAAGTTCTTATCTTCTGGTGGAAAAAGAATTCCCACGATCAGAAGCACACAGAAGAAAAGAGCGCCCAGTGTGCCTAGCGGAATGCCGAAAACTTCCGAGAACTGGCTATTGTTCACGACGTCGCAGTCGACGTATCCGCCCAAGGAACAAAAGCTTTTCCCGTCTTGGATTCCCAGTTTCAGTCGGGTATGCTGAATGGATGTATAGAGACTCGCAGCGAGTCCTAGAATTGCTGCAACAAGCTGCCAAGTATAGTAGACTTGTTTTTTGCGTATAGTGGCGTTTGATGAAAAAATCTTCATGGGAAGCTATTATCATTTAAAGAGGCTAATGAAGCAAATTGAAATCTGAAGAAAAAACTGAAAAATCGCAGACTGGAACCGCCGCCGAATGGTTGGAACTTGAAAAAAAGCTTCATAGCGTGGCACGCGAACAAAAACCGGTTCGCCTGAAAATTTTTACCGAGATTTTTAAAGTCGTTGTCCGACTCGCACAAGAAAGTCCCGGAACGCTCAACTTAAAAATCGTCGCGACCGTTTTAAAAGAACTCCGGTTTTCGTTCCGGATGTTCTATCCCTATCGAACTCTTCCCAAAATTACAATGTTTGGCTCGGCTCGCGTTCCCAGTGGAACTCCTCTGTACGAGCTCGCAAAAAAATTCGCCACCGATTCCGTAGAACGAAAATACATGGTCATTACGGGCGGCGGCCCAGGCATCATGGCCGCGGGAAACGAAGGAGCGACGTTGCTAGGCGGGTTTGGACTCAATATCCGTCTTCCTTTCGAACAAAGTGCAAATACGTTTATCGATTCGAATAAAATGCTGATCAATTATAAGTATTTTTTCACTCGTAAATTGTTTTTAGTGAAAGAGGCGTCCGCCTTTGCATTCTTCCCGGGCGGAGTTGGTACTTTCGACGAGGCTTTCGAAGTTTTAACTCTTCTGCAAACGGGCAAGATGAATCCGATCCCCGTTGTTTTAGTAGAGCCTCCTGGATTTGGTTTTTGGACCGAAGTCTTACGCTTTATGAATGATGTGATGCTGAAGAAGGGGTTTATCTCTAAAGAAGACGCGTACCTCTACAAGATCTTCCACACCAGTGAAGAAGCTTTGAATCATATTGATTTCTTCTATCGAAATTATCACTCGCTGCGTTACGTAAAGAATAATTTAGTCATTCGATTAAAGTTTCCGGTTAGCGAAGCCATGCTGAGGAACATGAATCAGCATTTCCCAGGATTGACGCAGCACGGAAAAATTACCGTGACGGCAGCTCTTCCCGAAGAAGCCAACGAACCTGAATTGATGCATCTACCCAGAATCTGTTTTCCCTTTGACAGACGCGACTTTGGCTCACTGAGACGCCTTATCGACTTCTTAAACGAACAAGCGGTATAATAAGAAAACGTCATTCTTCATGCTGTCATCTGCGATGACAGCCATTTCTAAAAAAATATGGGGCTACCACAGCTAAAAATTTTATTTTCGAGTGAAGTGCTGCCTTGGGAACGCAAAGCCGTTGAAGGCATTTCAGAGCACTTGGCGCCGAACTGTGAATTTACGATCGACGAAATCTCGCCCTCCAAGCGAGGTCTATTGGCTTCCGCGACCGGACCGACTTGGATTATCTCGAATCGCTGGCGTGAAACGCTGAAGTTCGTCGGCGCATACAAAACATCTTTTCCGGTTTTTGTTTCGATTATTCATCCCACTCATTACCATCCGTCTTGGTATCAGATGATGTTAAATAAGGTAGTGGATGAGATCCCGCGCAATATCGAGTTCGTAGTGCACAGTGAATTTAATTTAAGATACTTAAACGAACTCGAAGGCATTCCGAAATCGAAAATCCATTACCTTCCTTTCGGTCAGCCGGTCGTTGAGCCGCTTCTTAAAAAAGAAGATCCGACTTTTACGGTCGGAGGATTTGCTTCGTTCGAAAGTGAAAGCAATTTAAGTCATCAGATGAGTATCGCTCATTACTTGAAATCAAAAGGCTCCAATATCCAATTTAAAATTTTTGGAACGGGGGAACTTTACCGTCATCTCAAAGTCCAGACGTGGGAAATGCAGCTCGAAAATACGGTCAGTATTATTGAAACCAATGATGTCTCGCTTCTTTCGCAAGTCGATTTGCTTTTGCATCTTCCCATCCGACAAGATCATTTTTTACCAGTGCTTTATTCGGCATGCGCCAATATTCCCGTCATTGCGTCCGAAGGCCTCGGCATTGGCTCCTATATTACGGACAGTCATGATGGATTCATCTTGCCCGTGAATAACACGCGACTTTTTGCGGAAATGATCTTGAGGCTTTCGAAGGACGCTCAATTAAGAACCGGACTTGCGACACAATTGAAAAATTCCATTTCCAAAAAATTTTCATGGGCAGAGATTATTCCGTCCTATGAAAAAGTCTTTTTTGGAATTCAAACTCTCCAAACCCAGACGAGGGCGGCGTGAATTCAGATACAATCATTCCTTCTCAAACAGGCCTAAAACCTTTTTTTAGAAAAACATTTATCACGGTTTCTTTCTCCGCGCTCTTACTCTGGCCATTAGTTTGGGGCTCGCAACATGCGGACTTAGAAGTTTTGTTCGGCAAAATTAAATTTTTTCAATTGAAGACGGTCGAGGTGAAATCGGAATGGCCTTTGACGCCAGGAACCGTCAAAGCAAACCTTGCGGATTTCCAAGGGAAGAGTCTTCTCGTGATTAATCCAAAACGAGTTTCAGATTCTTTGCAGAGAATTCCCTGGGTTGAAAATGTTTCGATTAAAAAACAATATCCCGACGAACTTTTAATCGATGTGGAAACCAAACGCGCGCGAGCGATTGGTTTGTTTCGCGGACAATCTTATTTTTTGGACGAACATGGAAAGACGGTTGATAAAGTCGCAAATTCAATGTTGGAAGCGCTCGACCTTCCGTTTGTTTCGTTTCGAAATGAAACTGAAATGCGCGAATGGCCTTTTCCACGCGTGCTGACAACCCTCGAAGAGTTGAAAACAACTTTAGGGGATCAATTTAAAATTTCAGAAGTATATTTAGGAACCTATCCGTATTTCCGAATTTTTCTCGTTCGACCTCGTTTGGAAATCATTTTTAATCTCGAAAATTGGTTCGAGCAGAAAGAAACTTTAGTCGCGCTTTTACGTAACCCACCAAGTCAATTAGGACAGCTGCATAAAATTAATCTCGTGTTTCCAAAAAAAGCTGTTGTCAGTTCGCATCTTTCCAACTAAATTTCCCTATAGGGGCCTATTTTGCTCCAATCTTAAAAAGTAGCAGTACAAACAGTGAACCGGTAACCGGTGAGATATGCGTCGATAGAAGGGATGCCTTATGTCTGGCTTGAAAAAAGCGGCTAAGCAACCTGATCTTCTCGTGGGTATTGATTTTGGAACCACAAAGATCTGTGTCGTTGTGGGAAAATCCACTGCCGAAGGGGTTGAGATTGTAGGAATTGGTAAGCAACCCTCCTTGGGAATACGAAAAGGCGTGGTGGTGAATATTCCTTCCACCGTCGAAGCGCTGAAAAAAGCTATCGAAGTTGCCGAGCTGATGGCCGGCTGTAAGATCTCTAACGCATTTTGCGGAATCGCCGGAAGTCATATTAAAGGCTTTAACAGTGCCGGCGTTGTCGCCGTTAAAAATCGCGAAGTCACGGCTTCTGACGTCGATAGGGCGATTGATGCCGCCAAAGCGGTTGCGATCCCACTCGACAGAGAAGTTTTGCATGTCATCCCACAAGAATTTACCGTCAACGATCAAGAGGGCATCAAAGATCCGATTGGAATGTCGGGAATGCGTCTCGAAGCCAAAGTGCACATCGTAACGGGTGCTGTGGCTTCGGCTCAGAACATTATCAAGTGCGCAAACCAAGCCGGAATCCAGGTCAATGACATCGTTCTAGAACCCTTGGCATCGGGCGCGGCTGCATTAACTGAAGACGAAAAAGAACTCGGCGTCGTCCTCATCGACATTGGTGGTGGAACCACGGATGTTGCGATTTATGTTCGAGGCAGTGTGGTTCATACCGGCGTCATTGCGATGGGTGGAAATCACATCACTAACGACATTGCGGTAGGATTAAGAACCTCTATTCAGGATGCAGAGAATATTAAATTAAGTTCCGGCTGCGCGATGAGTTCGCTATTGCCGTCTGATCAAGTGATTGAAGTTCCGGTCGTAGGTGGGCAAAAGACGCGCGAAGTTTCGAGATCCGTTCTTACAAAGATCATCGAGCCTCGAGTCGAAGAAATCTTTGCCCTGATCGGACAAGAAATTGCCAACAGTGGTTTTAAACATCTTTTATCCTCCGGAGTCGTGATTACCGGCGGCGGATCTCAACTCGAAGGCATGGCAGAAATTGGAGAGTTTGTGCTTGAGATGCCGGTGAGACGTGGAGCTCCGCAAGGAGTCGGTGGACTTTTAGATGTCGTGAGTTCACCCATTTATTCCACGGCAGTAGGACTTTTGCAGTACGGAAAGAATAACCAAAAAGAAGCAATTCATTTTGCAGAACCGCAAGAGAATATCTATCACAAGGTCATGGGGAGAATGAAGACCTGGTTGGGAGATGTTTTCTAAAACTACCACAAGGAGAGAACGGTATGTTTGAAATCGTCGAAAAACAAACTGCACAAGGCGCAAAAATCAAAGTCGTAGGCGTGGGAGGAGGCGGTACCAATGCCATCGCGACCATGATGCAATTAGGAATGTCGGGAGCCGATTTCATTGCGGCGAACACCGATAATCAAGCGCTTGAAAATAATCCGGCACCTGCTCACATCCAACTCGGAACAGAGCTTACAAAAGGTCTGGGCGCTGGAGCAAATCCCGAAATTGGAAAAAAAGCAGCTCTTGAAGACAGCTCAAAAATTGCCGAAGCCCTTTACGGAGCGGACATGGTTTTTATCGCCGCCGGAATGGGAGGCGGAACTGGAACAGGTGGAGCTCCCGTCATTGCGAATATCGCGAAAGAAGCGGGCGCGCTCACAGTAGGGGTGGTCACCAAGCCTTTTAATTTTGAAGGGAAAAAGCGCAAAAAGAACGCAGATAAAGGGATTGAAGAGCTAAAAGCCGCCGTCGATACTTTAATCTGTATTCCTAATCAGCGTCTTCTTTACATCGCAAACGAATCGACGACGATGCTTGATTGCTTCAAGAAAGCAGACGAAGTTTTACACCAAGCGGTCAAAGGAATTTCGGATTTGATCAACGTGCGCGGACTTGTGAATCTCGATTTCGCAGATGTCAGAACCGTGATGTCAAATAAGGGCTTAGCTTTGATGGGAACGGGGATCGCCAAAGGTGAAAACCGCGCGATTGAAGCCGCCCGAATGGCGATTTCCTCACCGCTTCTTGAAGACGTTTCCATCAATGGTGCGACAGGAATTATCATCAACATTACCGGCGGATCGGATTTGACTCTCTTTGAAGTCAACGAAGCTTCGTCTCTCATCACGGAAGAAGCCGATGAAAATGCCGAAATCATTTTCGGAGCGGTCATTGATGAAAATTTAAAAGATGAAGTGAGAGTCACGGTGATTGCAACGGGCTTTAACCCTGTTGTTCAAGTGTCTGTCGCTCAACAAGATCGTGTCAAAGCAGAACCTGAAGTCATGGCAGCTCAACAAAGTCTCGAACCTCAAGTTCCGGTCGTTCAAATGGCGGAAGAAGCCGCGTCTCAAAATATTGTGAGCTCGACGGCTCAGAAAAAAGAACCTGCGGGCGATATTAAATCGGCTCGACAGATCGCTCGTGAAATCGGACGACGTTTCTTTGAAACTGAAGAATACGATATTCCGACATTCTTAAGACGACAACATGACTAGTACACTGGCTCAATATCTTATTATTAGTCTCTGCATCGTTTTCCTTGCGGGCAGTCTCGCCCGTGGGGATGAAGGTCATGGAGAATCTCGTTCTTCTCAGACTCGTTCAAATCGAGAAATCGCGACGGTCGTCAAAGACGTTGAGTCGACTGAAGTCCTGCAGTTGGAAGAAGGCGAGAATATTCTAAAATCTTACGACGAAATTCAGTCGAAGCTTGAAAAGCGATCCAAAACCACAGGTGAAGTCGAAAGTGAGTGAGGGGCTTATTCAGTGCCTACCGAACTCATTGAATTTCTAAAACAGAATATCCAGTCCATCGGACAGCTCGAAGTATTGCTCCTTTTTCAATCGGACATCTCCAAATCTTGGACGGTGCCTACTCTTTCTAAACATCTTTGCTCGAATGAAAAATCAGTTGAAAAATGGATTCAGGATTTTGTGCGTTTGGGATTCATCGCCGTTTTGAAAGAGCCGGGCGTTGTCTACCGCTATTCTCCTAAAACAAAAAACATCGAAAATATGATCACCTTACTGGCCGAACAGTATAAAATTCGTCCGTTGAAAGTCATTGATGTCATTACCAATAAAACAACGAATCAAATGTTGAGTTTTAGGGACGCATTTAAAATGACAAAGGATGGTAAAAATGAAGATTCCTGAAATCGTTTATCTTCTTTGCGCGATCATGAGTTTTTCGTGTGCTTTTATTTTAGTGAAAGGGTATTTGCGGGATCGCACGAGGCTTCTTCTTTGGAGTAGCTTATGTTTTGTGGCACTCGCTGCGAATAATGCTTTGCTTTTTGCGGACATCGTACTCTTTCCACAAACAGATCTCTGGGGAAGCTTATGGAGAGCGGCTTTGGGAGCAGTTGCGGGAATAGTCTTACTTTATGGATTGATATGGGAATTGACGTAAAAATGATGTTGGATGCCAGCCGTCAGTTTCCTCTGACGTATTTTCTTTCGGGTGTCGTTTTTGTCTGTTTTGCGGCCTCCAGCCTCTTCTTTTTTAAGTTTTGGCGGAAAACTCGAGACCCTTTCTTTCTGACCTTTGCTTTAGCGTGCTTATCTTTAGCGGTTGAGCGGATAGCGCTTCTGTATTTGGGCCATGGGGGAGAAATCAGAGCGGGCGTTTATTTTTTTCGATTAATCGCTTTTCTCCTCATTTTAATCTCTCTGTACCATGCAAATCGGAAAAATTCCTCGCGTTAAGGCAAGGAGAAGGTGTGCATAGATATTGCACCTCCATAGTTTAACTTATTACGGAGGTCGAAAATGAATTCCAATTCTTCAAAAGCAGATGCTGCTGTGAAGCGGGCTGATGTTAAAATTTCCCCAGGTCTAATGGTGCATGTAAAAGGCGATGCTCCTGAAAAAGACGGAGCGCACGTCGGGATGGTCGAGCACCTCGATGGAAGTGCTTACATCAAATTAGCGCGAGAAGCTTCAGGCGATGGCGAGGCTCATTGGATTCCGATGGATTGGGCGGAATCATCCGATGACAACGCGCTCTTCTTAAATGTCGACGAACAAACTTTTAAAGAAGGGCTTCTCAATAAGCTTCCGCATTGATTGGCCTCTGATTTGCATTTTCTTTTGATGTGTCAGTCATTCAAACAAAACCACTTGGAGGTCTTATGTTAGATGTAAAAATTCATGCTTATCTCGACTATCTTTTCTCAGCAGTTCTCTTAGCAGCCCCAACTGTCTTGGGATTATCCTACGACGCTTCCGTTGCCTGTTATATCAGTGCAGGGCTACATGCGGTTCTCAGCGCTGTCACACAGTATCCACTCGGTATTGTGAAATGGGTTCCCTTTAAAGTTCACGGGATGATTGAGTTGGGTGGAGCAATTGCCTTACTTGCAATGCCATGGCTTGTGAATTTCAGCAGCGAGATTGCAGGACGCAACTTTTTCTTAGTCTCGGGAGTATTGCTCTTCGGAGTTTGGCTCGCTACGAACTACGGTGGAACGCGCATCTTCGCGAGCACGGGTGTGGTGGACGAAGTTCATATCCGACGAGCTTCGTAAAGTTTAGAGGTCAAGATCTCTGACTTCGTGATCGGGTGTAATGATTGAAAACTCGACACGTCGATTCCGAGCACGACCTTCAGGTGAGTCATTTTCAGCAAGGGGTTGTGAGTCGCCGTATCCGGCAATAGAAATTTTTTCTTTGGCGACTCCGGCCCCTTCCACCATGAACTTCATAATGTTGTAAGCTCGACTGAGTGAAATTTCCCATGCAGGGTAGTCGGTAACAGAGGCGAGTTTTCTTTTTCCTTCAACGCTATCCGAGTGACCTTCGATCTGAACGGTCAAACCCAATTTTCCAATCCGTTTTCCCAATTCTAAAAGGAAACCGACTTCGCCTTTGCGAAGTTTTGTGCTGCCTTCGTTAAAAAGCATTGCCTCACCGATTCGGATTTTAAATCCTTCCGTACTTCGAACAATATCCATTTCATCCGGTCGTGCGCTAAAGCCCGTCGACGCTTCAAAAATTCCGCGGATTTGTTCGGCTACTTTTCCTAAGATTTCGGCTTCGGCCTTGGAGAATGTTCCAAATTCTTTGGGGCCTGCGGGAGAAAGCGAACCTTTGTCGGGAGCTTTATCAAACGCATTGAAAGGCGAGCCTTTTAAGGGAAAGACACCGCCAGAGGACATAAATGAACGTTGAATACTTTCAATCGCGTTTTTGTATTTCGCTTTATCGGTCTGAGAAAGTGCGTACAAAATCGTGAAGAAAGCGAAGAGCAAAGTAATGAAGTCGGCGTAAGAAACCAGCCATCTTTCGAGATTCTCATGCTCTTCATGTGGCTTTTTCTTACCCATGTTTTACGCTGCTTTCTTTTCTTCGCCGTGTCCGCCGCCGTGATCGCCCAAGATATTATTGAGCTTGTCTTCGATCACTCGAGGATTCAGACCACTTTGAATTGAAGTGAGACCGGTACAAATCAGTTCCATTTCGTGGATCTCTTCTTGACCCATTTTCTTAATTTTGTTTCCCATCGGAATGAACACAAGGTTCGCGGAACCCACGCCGTAAACCGTCGCCACGAAAGCGGCCGCGATTCCGGATCCGAGTTTACTGGAGTCAGATAAGTTACCCATCACGTGAATCAGCCCGAGCACCGCGCCGATGATTCCGACGGTAGGAGCGAATCCGCCGGCAGTTTCGAATACTTTTCCAGTCGCGTTTCGTTCTTCCAAAACTCTAAAAATGCGATCTTCCATCATCTCTTTTAAGACGTTCGGATCGTAACCGTCGACGATGTGTCTTAAATTAGAAGAGAAGAAGGGATTTTTAATCGCGCCGTAAGATTTTTCTAACGCGAGAATCCCTTCTTTACGGGCCAAGTTAGCGGTGTCCAAAATTTGTTTTACAAGGGTTGCGTAGTCCGGACTTCCTTTTAAGAAAATCTTAGGAACGTAGCGAAGGGCCGCGGCAAATTCTTGCATCCCGCTCGCAAGCATCGTCGCGCCGATGGTTCCTCCGAACACGATGATCGCAGCCGTCGGATGGAGGAGTGCGCTGACATGTAAACCTTCAAGTACGGCCCCACCGAAAACGGCCGCCATCCCCATTATCAATCCTAGCCAATTAAGTATCATGTGTTTTCCTTTTTAGGATTATTCCCAGCAAATTGTGAACTTCGTCGATAATCGAGAAAAGCTCGCAGAACTTCTTCCATGCGATCTTTGACCATCATTTGAAAACCGGTCGTCAACGTAATGAGAGTGTCCGGCGTTTCTTCGATTGTTTGAATCCAATCCGCATTGAGCAGGATTGTCTTGCCATCAAATTTCGTAACACGAATCATAGAAGGATTCTCCATTTCTTGTATCGGATAAGGTGCGAAGTTTATTTAGAATTTAAACGGAATGATTGTCGGATCTCAGAACGTAATGCGTCACGATTTCCGTCGTTGCGAGGAGCCGAAGGCGACGAAGCAATCTCGAGGTATAAATAAGAACGCCTTTGTTATCAGCGAGATTGCTTCGCTGCGCTCGCAACGACGGCCGTCTACAATCGCTGTGGGGGCGACTGGCTAAAAAACTTGTGGTTTGATTAAACTTTACTTAAGATCCTATAGCACCGCGTCTTGAGGAAAAATGAAAATCTATACGAAAACAGGGGATCAAGGTTCAACCGGCTTAATCGGAGGCACACGGATTTCGAAAAGTGCGCCACGCATTGCGGCGTACGGCGATGTGGACGAAGTGAATTCTATTTTAGGCATCGTGATTGCAGAATCGCCTCATGAACCGATTCGAAAATCCCTCACTGAAATCCAATCGACTTTGTTTACCATTGGAGCCCAACTCGCAACCCCCGCAGGAAATCCCGGAGTTCAAGTCGTTACCTCCGCACAGATTGATTCGCTCGAAAGACAGATTGATGTCATCGACGAAGCGCTTCAACCTTTAAAGAGTTTTATTTTGCCAGGCGGGGGAAAAACTTCGGCCTTTTTGCATTTAGCTCGCACGGTCTGTCGTCGTTCGGAACGAGCGGTGGTGGCGCTTTCCCAAATGCCAAACGAAAAAGTCGACAAATGGGTCGTCATTTATCTCAATCGCCTCTCCGATTACCTATTTACCCTTTCGAGGCTCGCAAACCAACTCGATAAGATTCCCGACGTCCCTTGGATTCCTCACAAGTAATAGTGCATCTGAAACCAAGCAAAATCATAAAAAGTAGTCGCTAAAGCATCGGATTTGCGATTCGTATATTGCAAACTCAAGTCGAGATGAGGAATCGGAAACCACATCACGCCTAAGCCGTAAGCTTGGGATCGCGTGAGATCCGCATTGAAGTCCATTTTGGAATACTCTTGAGTCGCAAAAACATGCATCCCTTTATAAAACTCGTATCCGAGTCTTGTGTAATTCAATGCTCCCGAGACCGAGGGGGCCGAATTCGTAGAACGTGAGATAAAATCAATTTCTTCCATGAGATAGAGATGATGAGTAATTCCCCAAATCAAAAACGGTCCTGCGAGGTGGCGCGCGACATTGAGATCATTTTTTCCGAAGTAATAGCCCAATCCCGCTTTTGATCCTTCTCCAAAATTATAAGAACCTCGTAACGCGAAACCTGTATCCCGATGAAGATCTTTGTATTCGGGGCGACCAAAGATTCCCGTTACAAAGACATCGAATTTCTCGCGGGTGTATGCAGCTTCAAGATTATAAGTCTCAGCCCCTTCTTCCCAACTTAAA
>CALCZU010000035.1 GCA_937903155.1 uncultured Bdellovibrionales bacterium | reverse complement strand
TTCTTCTGCTGACTGGGTGATGCGTTTTCTCTCAGCTTTCATCAGAGTTTCGTAATCACTTTGCATTTTTGCGGCTTCAGATTTCGCTTTTTCAGCTTGTTCTTTTAAACCCGCAGTTTTCGAATGTCTTAAGTGAATCAATTTCACGTACGGATCCCAAACCATGAATTTCAAAACGACAAAACTAGCCAAAAAGATGACCAGCTGAATGAAAAGTGTGTAATCCGGAGGTGAAAGATCCATAAAATACAGAGCCTTGCTAAATTAAATTCGAGCCGAGAGTTAACACGCTGTTCGAGACAGTGTCAACCTGTTGAATCGCCTAAAAAAATCATCGACACTAATGCAACGCGTCGTTTTAACAGCTCTTTTTAATTTTTGCGGGAGAGGGAACCTAACATTTTTGTCTTCCCATCGAAAAGGGCACCCTCTTCGATTTGTAAAACGGCAGATTGGATTGTCCCTTTTACAACGGCCGGGGCTTGGAGTTCCACACGATGAGTTGCAAAGATTTCACCTTCAAACTTTCCGGAAATCACGACGATATCCGCTTCAATTTGACCCTGAACTTGGGCATCAGCCCCAATAATTAAGACATCGGGAGTGAAAATTTCTCCGCTAAATTGTCCATCGATTCGGGCCGTCCCCTCAAACTGCAGACGACCTTCCAAACGACAACCTTTTTGGAGTACTACCGTAACTTCATGGCTGATTGGGGGAGACGATTCGAACGGGTCAGATTTTTTAAGGAGCATTCATCCCTTTCAGTTTATCCGCAAGGCGCATTAAATCTTCTCGCGTTGCGTAAGTAAACTGAATAAACCCGTGACTCTCTGTTCCAACAATTCGACACGGTGCTTCGAACTTCCGTTTCAAATCTTCCTCTAGCGCTCTCAGATGCACTCCAGGGTCTTTTGCATTTTCTGAAGCGACTTCACCTTTATTTTTTGCGCGAATCATTTCATTTACTTTCCGCTCGGTATCTCGAACAGAAAGTTTTTTCTTAATGATCATCTCTCGCAACATCATTTGATCGTCGGAGGATTCAAGAGAGAGAAGGGCGCGGGCATGTCCCATCGTCAACTTACTCGAAGTAATATCTTCGCGAATTGCAGAAGGAAGTTTTAGGAGGCGGATCGTGTTTGCAACCGTTGCTCGATTTTTTCCAACTCGTTCTGCAATTTGTTCTTGCGACAACTGGAATTCATCCATCAATTGTTGGTAAGCAATTGCTTCTTCGATGCAGTTGAGTTCAGCTCTTTGAACGTTTTCAATGATCGCCATTTCGAGTGACGTCTTGTCTTCAGCGATTTCCATGATGCGAACGGGGACTTGTTTTAGTCCTGCTTTTTGTGCAGCTCTCCATCGTCTTTCACCAGCGATTAATTCATATCTTCCATCTTTGTGGCGAGCTACGAGTGGTTGAATGATCCCGTGAACTTTCACAGAGTTTACCAATTCATCCATGGCTTCTTTTTCGAAAATTTTACGGGGCTGGTAAGTATTGGGAACAATTTTTTCGATGTCACAGTAGAACATCTCTTTTTTCCCACTACTAGAAACGTTGGGAACTCCCGATCCTTCGCTCATATTACTGGCAGCATCTGGGATGAGAGAAGCCAAGCCACGACCTAACGGTTTTTTGATGTCTTTATCAAGCGTTGCCATTTTCGAGTCCTCTTTCGATTTCTTTTGGTTTTTGATGGTCTAGTACTTCTCCAGCGACTGCTTCTTCAGGAACAGAAATTTCTTTTGGAAGTTCTTGCACAGGTGTTTTCACCGTCTGCGCTAAAATTTTCGGTGGGTCCAATTTCAAGAATAGTTCTTGAGCTAGACTCAAATAACTTTGAGAACCTGCGGAGTTGATATCGTACAAGAGGACAGGTTTTCCGTGACTTGGACTTTCGGAAAGTTTCACGTTTCTAGGAATAATATTTTCAAAGACTTGTTCTTTGAAATGACCCTTCACATCTCCGACGACTTCTCGACAGAGTTTATTTCGGGAGTCGTACATTGTAAGAAGAATTCCCAATTGCTTGAGATTTCGATTCAATCCTTTTTTAATGAGTTCGGCCGTTCTCATAAACTGACCCAACCCTTCAATAGCGTAGTACTCACATTGAAGCGGGATCAAATAGTAATCAGCGGCTGTCAAAGAATTTAAGGTTAGAAGTCCTAAGGAAGGAGGGCAGTCGATAAAGATATAATCGAACTCCACTTCACCGACTTCTTGCAATTGTTCGATTGCGTTTTTCAGTCGTGTTTCACGGGCAATCGCCTGAACCAGTTCGATTTCAGCGCCGCTCAAATTATTATCTGCCGGGCAGACTTTTAAAAATTTGAGGTCCGTAGGATACAGAGCTTCTTGAATCGGAAGTTCGTCGATGAGGACATGATAAATATTTTTATCAGTGTACATCCCCTTATCGAGCCCTAAGCCACTCGAAGCATTTCCCTGGGGATCCAGATCGATCAGAAGGACTCGTTTTTCTGCTGCAGCGACAGAAGCTGCGAGATTTACTGCAGTGGTGGTTTTACCCACGCCGCCTTTTTGATTAGCAATCGCGATTATTTTTGCCATATTTGCCTGATTGTTGAGTGATTTAAAAGCCTTATAATTTGTACCACGACAATTTTCGGGTGACAAAATCTATTTTCTCGATGAGGTGCGACACCTGGAAAGGCTTGAAATGACTGGCTTTCAAGCCTTTCCCGCGCACCATTTCATTTTAGATCACAAAACTAGGCACAAATGGAAGTCACAATTGCGTTCCACGTGAAACTTTTAAGTTGGCGTTAAACTATTTTTCGCAAAAACACTGCGCAATCGTGCCATATCCTGGTGTAGGCCGGCAAACTGCCGTTTGATCGGCTTTACAAGTAATTGAGCACCTTGACCAGTAATTTGAATAAGAACAATTCGGAAGTTCTTTTGGTGCACCTTCTTCAGCTGTAACAGTAAACTGATTTTCTAACTCCGTTAGGTGCCCGCTTGAGGCAATCAGAGCTGACGCCATTAAAAAAGATAAAGCAAGTAGTTTCATTTTTTCTCCTTAAGTAGCGGCTAAACCATCCTACCGAGCGAACGACAATTGCCTAATAGCACAATTGATAGCAAAAGGTTGTCCTAGCTGGGAGTTTGCAAAAAGGTAGGCCGTACCTTTTTAATGCGCAAAACTCATATGAATTCAAAGTCGAAACCATTAACAAGTGTTCGACAATTCCCAAAAGGAAGGCGATACGGACGAAAAGTTAAAGGCACTTTTAAGAGTCACTCGATGGATAGTGTTCCACGTGGAACTTTATATTTTCTGAAGAGAATCGACGTGCCGCGAACCACATTCGAGAGGAAGTGTGTAACGATTTGTTTGCAAAAGCTTAAAGTCAGAGGGGAGTGCAGGGAAATCTGTATCGCCCCCACGATTCAGGATGAGTCGAGCTCCGTCGGAAAGGTGTTTTGACATGTAATCTAGAAGTTCAGGCATTTGATATACAGCTCTAGCCATAAACAAACCCTTCAATCGCTTAGGTGGCATCGTCTCTTCTAACGTGACGTTATCCAGAGCGAGCTTTGCAATGACATCCTCAAGGAACACCCGCTTCTTCGCGAGTTTTTCATAGAGAATGATTGGAATTTCAGGATATCGAATTGCAAACAGCACTCCGGGAAAGCCCGCTCCGGTTCCCAGATCGTAAACTCTTTCTCCGTCTCGCATCTGTTGAAAACTGAAATGAGAGATCCAAACGCTGTCTGCGTAGTGAGGAGCGAACGACTGAGCAACAGATTTCCTAGAAACGAGCGCAATCTTCTGATTCCACTCTAAGAGAAGAGCGAAATGCGCTTCATAAAGCTCAACTTCTCTCTGAGATACCTGGGGAAGCTCGCTCTTGTGCTTTTCAAACTGTTCCTTGAGCAGAAATACCTCCCGATTTCAGTTTTGAGAGTCCCGAAAGAAGCGCTGTCAATGAAGCCGGAGTCACGCCCGAGATTTGAGCCGCGTCCGCAAGCGTTTTGGGTCTTAATTTCGTGAGCTTTTCTTTTACCTCAAGGGAAAGGCCGTGAATTTTCTTATAATCGATGTCAGTTGGAAGAAGATGCTCTTTTAACCGGTTCAATCGAGCGATTTCTTCTCTCTGGATAGAGATATACCCTTCGTACTTTGCCTCAATTTCTAAAGTTTCAATTGTTTTATCGTCTAAAGAATGAGGAAGCGGCTTCGTTGCAAAGGGAATAATCTCTCTTAGGCCCACTTCCGGTCTTTTTAAGATCGTTGAAACACTTTGCGCGATGGCCAAGGGAGAAGAACCCACTTTCGCCAGTGCACTGTCTATTTCTGGCGTCGGCTTAAGGTAATGAGAGGCAAAAAATGTCTTCGTGTCCTCTAGTTTTTGTTTTCTCTCAAGATAATGAGCATATTTCTCTTCGCTGAGGAGTCCAATAGCGTGCCCGTACTCAGACAATCTCAAGTCGGCATTGTCTTCTCTTAGAGAAAGACGATACTCCGCCCGAGAAGTGAACATTCGGTATGGCTCAGTCACTCCTTTGGAGGTTAAATCATCCGCCATCACACCGATATAAGACTCCGCCCGACTTAAAATGAGAGGCTCTTTGTTTTGTGCCTGCAGGCTTGCATTGATTCCCGCTAAAATTCCTTGAGCGGCTGCTTCTTCATAGCCAGAAGTGCCGTTTACTTGTCCCGCCAAGAAGAGACCTTTGATTTCTCGCGACTGAAAAATCGGCGTCAGTTGAGTAGGGTCCACACAGTCATATTCTACAGCGTATCCGAATCGTACGATTTCTACCTTTTCACAGCCGGGAATCGCTCGAATAAAGAGTTCTTGCACTTCTGCGGGAAGACTCGTCGATATTCCATTGGGGTAAATCCATTCTGAATCGAGGGCTTCGGGTTCAAAGAAGAGATGATGGCGAGTTTTTTCGGGAAATTTAACAATTTTATCTTCTATCGAGGGACAATATCGAGGACCGACTCCTTGGATATGACCACTATACAGCGGCGAGCGATGAATGTTCTCACGAATCACTTGGTGCATGTTCTCAGAAGTGTATGTCAGATAGCAATTTACCTGGGGCAAGGGAGTTTCTGAGTTCCAAAAGCTAAATTTGTAAATCGGATCGTCCCCAGGAGCGATTTCCATCTTTGAGAAATCAATAGAAGCGCGATGAAGACGTGCAGGAGTTCCTGTTTTCAATCGCATGAGCTTGAAGCCCAACTCTTTTAAATTATCAGAGAGGCCCACCGAAGGCTTTTCTCCGAACCTTCCCCCCGAAGACTGTTCGAACCCACAATGCATGAGTCCCTTCATAAAAGTCCCGGCAGTGATAATAAGATTGTTCGTGTGAATCTGAATTTCACTGTCTTTAGAGACAAAACGCAGCGATTGAACTTTTCCCTCCGTCACCGAGAGGTCTTTCGCCTCTCCTTCGTAGACGGTGAGGTTCTCTGTTCCACGAACAATCGACTGCATTCGAAGGGCATACTGTTTCTTATCCGATTGACACCTTGAAGATTGAACCGCTCCGCCTTTGCGCGTGTTCAGGCGCTTGAACTGAATGCCAGTATAGTCGGCGTTGATCCCCATCTCACCCCCGAGGGCATCGATCTCTTTTACGAGTTGGCCCTTGCCGACGCCCCCGATGGAGGGATTACAGGACATCTCTCCAATTTTTGAAGTGTCCATTGTGATTAAGAGGGTTGATGTTCCCATCCGAGCAGACGCGAGCGCGGCTTCACATCCAGCATGGCCTCCTCCTATGACAACAACATCAAAATGTTTCACGTGGAACATTCTTCACTTCCCAATACAAAATTCACTGAATACTTTTCCAAGAATCTCTTCTTGGTCAACATAGCCGATAAGGTCAGTTATCTCTCTCATGGCCGCTCGGTTTTTCTCGGCAATCATTTCCGCCGGATCACTCCTTTTAAGTCCCTCGCTGATTGATATCAGCAATTCGAAAACCTTTTCGAGTTTTTTCACCTGACTCACGGTTGGTAAAAGCGTGGTCTCTTGTCCTACGACTTTTAACGACAGACTTTCCAATGAACGCCAAAGTTCTTCGACTCCTTCGCCTGTTCTAGCAGATAAAACAACTGTGGGTCCGATAAAATTAGGAGGCCTTTGAAACTCAGCCAAATCCATTTTGTTCCACAGGATTAAATGTGGCTTTTGACTAAAGCGCTCCAAAATCAGTTCTTCTTCTTTTGAGATTCCAACGGTGCCATCCACTACGAGGATCCAGAGTGAAGACTCTTTTAAGAACTTCTCGCCCAGTTCAATCCCTTCTTTTTCCGCGGCACTCAAAGCCTGCCTAAATCCGGCAATATCAACGAGCTTGAATCTCTTTCCTTCCAAATAGATTTCTTCTTCTATCGCATCTCGAGTCGTGCCGGCTTCCTCATGCACAATGGCTCGGTACTTCCCGAGAAGAGTATTGAACAGGGAGGACTTTCCAGCATTGGGTCGACCCGCGATTACGACCTTTGGGACACTTAATCCGTGCTCAAAGCGCTTATAAGCCTGAATAGTCAGTGAACATTCATGGATAGCCTTGCTAAGAGGTTGAAATGATTGATGGACTACGTTGGAGTATTCCTCTGAAAAATCGACTGAAGTATCAAGAATAGCCTGTAAAACCATCAGATTTTCTTTCAAGCGTCCGACGACTTCTTGAAGAGGTTCACTTTTACGAGAATAGATCGCATTGAGGTCGATCTGATCTTTCGCCTTGAAGACATCGCCCAGAGTTTCTAAGTCTTCTAAAGAAGTTTTCGCATTTAAATACGCTCGATAAGAAAACTCACCTCTTGTGGCTTGTCTCGCTCCCAAAGAAATCAAAGTGCGTTCAAGCTTTTCTACAACTGCCACCGAACCATGGCAGTGAAACTCAACCGAATCTTCTCCGGTATGAGAGTGTGGAGATACAAAAGTAAGGGCCATTATCTGATCGATTAACGCGCCCTCTGGTGTAAGCAATTTCCCAGTCCACATTCCCCGAGTTTTCGAAAGGTCAGAGAAGTAAGGAAAAAATATTTTTTTTGTAATTTCAAATGCTGTCGAACCCGAAAGTTTCACGATCGCAACTGCCGAGGGAAGCCCGCCGGTAGTGAGCGCAAAAATACTTTCATTTATTTCTAAATTCGTTTTCAACATAAAACAGTCATCTCGGAAACTGTCGTTTCCGCGGCAACCTTACATTTTAATAGTTGCGAGGGTTGCCGCGTCGCCTTCGGCTCCTTCCGTCTTCGTAGTCACTGCGCCGGACAAGCGCAATGACAGGAACGTTATTATTTTGTCGTCGCTATGGCTGTGATGTTTTTCGGATCTCTCATGGAGATTTGTTGCACGATTCCAAGGAGTGTACTGACAAAGATGTACATCGTCAGTCCTGAGGGCAAGTTGATCATCATGAAGGTGAAAATAAGCGGCATGAAATACATCATCTTTTGTTGCATCGGATCCATTCCGACTGCAGGCGTCAATTTCTGTTGCCAAAGCATCGCAAGCCCCATCAAGACCGGATAAACGTAGTAAGGGTCTTTTACAGAAAGATCTTTAATCCATCCGAAAAAAGGCGCCTGAAAAAGTTCGATAGAATTTCCAAGAACGGCATACAGCGCAATAAAGACTGGCAACTGCAAGAGCATCGGAAGGCATCCACCCGCGGGATTGACTTTGTTCGCTTTAAACAAAGCCATTTGCTCTTCATTTTGTTTTTTCATGTCGTCTTTATATTTCACTTTCAACGCAGCTATTTGAGGTTGCAGTTTCTGCATCGCCTTCATCGACTTCATGCTTTTCACCGAAAGTGGATAAAAGAGAACTCTGACAAGAATCGTCAGTAAAATAATCGCGACTCCATAGTTGTGAACAAGACCGTAGAAGAATTTCAGGATGGCGAGAAGCGCATTGGCAAAGAATTCAAAAGTTCCGTAGTCGACCAATCTTTTCATCCCCGGAAACTGGGAAAATGTTTTGATATCTTTCGGCCCTGCATAAATTTTTGTCTTAAACGTAATCTCTTTTTGACCTTCTTTCAAAGCGAGAGGATAGCGCAAGTACGCTCCCGTAAAGTTTTGTTTCTTTGTAAAGACAATGTCCGGATTAATGTCCGAAAGCGTTACGATAGCCGTCGCGAAATACTTATTTCCAAACGCTAACCATCCTGTTGGACCTTGAAGAATCTGGTCCTCTGCTTTAACGGAATCGATGTTGTGTCGAGTCACTTTTTCACTCTGATAACCTACGATTTCCCAGGACGCCATGGGATCATTTCTATCAAAATGGACTTCTTTCATACCGAGGGGCATCAACAAATAACCCCAGTCTTTTTTATCGGTCGGAAATTTAAGTTTGTACTCCGTCTCAATGAGATTTTCGGTATCTGAAAAGCTAAAGGTCTTTTGAAACAAAACGCCTTTGAGATTTGTCTCAGCAGCGACCGTGCTGCCCTTCGTTTCTAAAAGATATTCTGCTTTAGAAAGGTCAGAGAGCTCAGGATTCGAAAATAAAACTGCCGTCGCGTAAGCTGTGTTCGTATCAATCAGTTCGATCGGAGGAGCATCTTTCGCAACACTCTTTTTATAGTTTTTTAGAGTGAGTTGCTGAATTTTCCCACCCAGTTTTGAAAACGAAACTTCCATTTTCGCCGTAGAATAATTCATCCCTTCAGAAGAAGGAGGGCTTGTGAAAATAGAATCCGCCGGTAAAGTAGCGCCCGAAATTTCGTTTTTTCCGTCTGTCTTTTCTGCCGAAGCCGCTGCGACTGGCGCCGCTGCTTTAGGAGGAGGAATTGGCGAAAAAAACTGGACATAGCCAAACCAAATTCCACACATCAACAAAACCGCTAACCAAGTTCGCTTTTCCATTTTTATCCTCTAATCTCTGTTCTCTTATTTCTGATTTCTGTAACCGGGTCCCATCCGCCTTTTGCGAAAGGATGACATCTCAAAATCCGGAACAAACTTTTAATCGATCCCAAAAAAATTCCGTGGTGTTGAATCGCATCGTAACTGTAGTGCGAACAAGTCGGTTGATAAATACAAACTCCGCCCGTTCCTAAAAGCACATGGAGGGAACGAGAGATGAACTGAAGACTGAATTTTAAAATCCTAGGCACTGACAAGCTCCGACAACTCACGTGTGACATCAGAAAGAGAGAGAGTTTTCCAGTCTCTCTTCAAAGACTCCTTGGCGAGAACGTGAATATCTAAGCCTTTAAAATTGTTTCTATTTTTACGAAAACTTTCTCTCAAAAGCCGCTTCATT
Source organism: uncultured Bdellovibrionales bacterium (assembly GCA_937903155.1). Taxonomy (GTDB): domain Bacteria; phylum Bdellovibrionota; class FAC87; order UBA2466; family UBA2466; genus CALCZU01. Next base: position 31,118 of record CALCZU010000035.1, on the reverse strand, counting down.
CGGTTTCGTTGGGCTGCATTTTTTAATACCTTTTTGGCCATACTAATGCCTAAGCGACCGCTTCCTTTTTGATCGTAAATAAAAAGAAAATGCGTCGAATCGTGCTTACGATAAGGACGAAAGGAAAAGTCTCTTTTCTTTAATAATCTAAAGTCTTTAGGAAAAGACTCATCACTGAGTGTGGAAGGTTTGTTTTCCACAAGCCTTACTTCCTTATTTGGAACCGATAGAAACTGTAAGGCGCTTTCTGCCTTTACGACGACGGCGGGTCAAAACCAAACGCCCATCTTGGGTGCGGTTTCTGCGTCTGAATCCATGCGTTCTTTTTCTCTTCACTTGGCTAGGTTGATACGTACGTTTCATAAATTAAAACCTCAATACACTCGATATATCCCGCACAGACGGGTTAAAGGGTCTTCTTATAATAACGATTGGGCCCCAAGTCAAATTTTCCTGGATGTCCTTTGTCTAGGAACAGGTCATAGGTCTCTGTCAACCCCAACAGATAACTTTGTTACGTTGCCAACCTATTTTCGTTTTGTTACCTGAACATCTCCTCAATAATATTTTCGAGGGTTTGGGACTGAGATTGCCGTGGCCGTTTGGAATGAAATCCTAGAAAAATTAAAAGAAGAACTTCCTTCTCACACCTACTCTTCGTTTGTCCAAACAATCGAATGCGAAGAGCCAGAGCCCGAAAAACTCGAATTAAAATTTAAAGATTCTTTTTCAAAAGAATATTTTCAAGAAAAATGCGAGCCGTTTTTGAAACGAGCTCTCGATGATCTCAAGAAAACTCAGGTGAGTTATTCTTATTCTATCCTGCAAAAACAACAGGAAGATTTTTCTTATTACAATCTTCAAGCTAAAAATCCATTCGATGGAAAGTATACTTTCGAGTCGTTCGTCGTCGGAAGTTCAAATCAATTTGCACATGCCGCTTGCCAAGCGGTCGCGAAACAACCGGGGCAATGTTACAATCCACTTTTTATTTTTGGTGGCGCCGGACTCGGAAAAACGCATCTTTTAAAAGCCATTGGCCATCAGATCTGCAAAGACAACGATAAGGCAAAAGTTCTTTTTTTGACGAGCGAAAGTTTTACCAACGAACTGATTCAAGCGATTCGTACCGATCGCATGCGCGAGTTTAAAGAAAAGTATCGCACCGGTTGTGATGTTCTTTTACTCGATGATATCCATTTTTTAGTTGGAAAAGATAGAACACAGGAAGAATTTTTTTATACTTTTAACTATCTCCACGAATCTCGAAAACAAATTGTAATTACCTCTGATAAATATCCCAGGGACATCGAAGGTCTTGAAAAACGCCTTCAAACGCGATTTGAATGGGGGCTCGTTGCCGACGTACAACCGCCCGAAACCGAAACACGAATTGCGATTTTAAAAAACAAAGCTGACGATCAGCATTTAAACTTACCCGACGATGTGGCGACGTATATTGCGACCCATATTACGACAAATATTCGGGAACTCGAGGGATCACTTCACCGTCTAGCTGCATTTTCCTCTCTGACAAATCAAACTGTTTCGCTGGATCTTGCACAACAGGTGATGAAAGATATCGCCCCTAAAGTACGCCATCAAAACACTCCTGAATCGATTTTAAATGTAGTCGCTTTACAGTTTTCAATCCGCGGCTCGGATATGAAATCTGAAAAAAGAGTTCGAAAGCTTTCACTTCCTCGACAGATCTGTATGTACTTGCTGCGCCGTCACTTAAGCATGTCTTTTCCGGATATCGGAAAATTTATGGGCGGAAAAGATCACTCAACGGTAATGCACGGCGTAAATAAGATCGCTGCGGCAATGAGAACAGATCCCGAGATCATGAATTACGTCACAACCCTCGAAAGTATTCTCAGCAAGTAGAAAAAACTTGCCATACAATACTATACGTTACTTTTAAACTACGCTAAAATGGCGGAAAGTTTTGTTGATAACTCTGTTAATAAGTCTGTTGATAACCTGTTAGTCTACTGTTGATAACTTGTTGATAACTCGTTATCCACAGTTTTGAAAAGTTATCCACAGCGATATCCACAGGGTTATCCACAGATCAATCGTAATAGATATTAAATATTTAACTGAGTTATTAACTTATCAACAGTGCTAACTACTACTACTAGTAATATAGATATATATATAGTAAATACAAAAAAGAATAAGAGAGCAGCTTTGGGGAAGGTCGCATGAAATTTTCTATTTCAAAGTCAGAAATGTTATTAGGACTGCAAAGAGTGCAGAATGTAGTCGAGCGGCGAACAACAATGCCCATTCTTTCTAATGCCCTCTTAAAGACGGATTTGAACGGACTCGCTCTTTCAGCCACAGACCTCGAAGTTGGAATCCAGAGCATCCTGAAGGCAACCACGGCCGAAAAAGGGGCTATTACGGTAAAGGCACGGAGTTTACTCGACATTGTTCGCGAACTTCCTGACACTGAGATCCATTTTCAGACTCGAGAAAACTCAAGACTTGAGATTACGGCAAAGAAATCTGTTTTTAATATCGTAGGACTTCCCGCTGAGGATTTTCCCGAAGTTCCAGGGTTTTCAACCGAAAATCCAGATCAGTTTGTTCGAATGAACGGTTCAACCGTTGTAGCGATGCTAGATAAAACTCTTTATGCGGCTTCTACAGACGAAGCACGGTACCACTTGAATGGGGTATTTTTTGAAGCCTTAGAAGACTCGACGAAGAAAAGAGTTTTTCGCATGGTGGCAACTGACGCACATCGTCTATCTCTCGTCGACAATCCGGAAGCGCTTTTTGACGACAACGGTTGGAGTTTGTTTCGCGAGGGAATTATCGTTCCTCGAAAAGGTTTGAATGAACTTCGAAGACTGCTGTCTGAAGGCAAGGACGATTTCTTTGTCGCGATCAAAGGCAAGATGCTTTTTGTGAAACGCGAAAATATTTTTCTTTCGATGCGTTTGATTGAAGGTAAATACGCTGATTATCGAAGAATAATTCCTGAGAATTCTCCCAAAGGCATCGAACTCGATCGAGATTCCTTTTTAGCTTCTTTAAAACGAATTTCTTTGATGTCTTCAGATAAATCCCGTAGTCTTACGTTCGCTCTATCTCAAGGGATACTCCAGTTATCCAGTCAAAGCCCGGAACTCGGGGACGCTAAGGAAGAAATTGGGGTTGAATACGAAGGGGAAGAACTCAAAATCGGGTTCAACTCGAAGTATTTGATCGACGCTGTTTCCAGTATGGAAGGCGATAAAGTATTTTTTGAGATTCGGGGAAAGCAGAACCCTGGAGTGATTCGTTCAGAAAAAGGAACGCACATCAGTGTTGTGATGCCGATGCGGATTTGATTAACGGATGATTAGTGGTTGATCGCTTGTTGATCAGAGGTTGATCAAAGATTGATTACAGCTTGAGATTGCGGAGAGACGATGCCCGTCGAAAATGAAGAGACTTCAGAACAGAAATCGAACGCCTATGGCGCAGATGCCATCCAAGTTTTAGAAGGGCTTGAAGCGGTTAGAAAACGTCCCGGGATGTATATCGGCGATACGGGAATCCGTGGCCTTCATCATCTGATTTGGGAAGTGGTTGATAACTCCATCGACGAAGCGATGGCAGGTCATGCAAAGCATATTAAAGTTTCTATTCACGTCGATAATTCGATCACCGTAGAAGATGATGGTCGAGGAATTCCAGTTGATATTGTCAAAAGTGAAGGCAAATCTGCTTTAGAAGTCGTACTCACAGTTCTTCACGCCGGTGGAAAATTTGATAACGACGCTTACAAAGTTTCTGGTGGTTTGCACGGAGTTGGAATTTCCGTCGTCAACGCGCTTTCTGAAACGGTTCGAGTCGAAGTCAAAAGAAACAATAAAGTTTACGAACAAAAATATGTTCGAGGAACGCCAGTCGCTCCTGTTGCTGAAATGGGAGTCAGTACCAAGACGGGAACAACGGTTCATTTCAAACCAGATGCGCAAGTTTTTGAAACGACCGAGTTCAATTTTGATACGGTTTCAAATCGTCTGAGAGAATTGGCTTTCTTAAATCGCGGAATTCATATCACCTTGATAGATGAACGGACCGAGAAGAATCTTGAATTTCACTCCGATGGCGGGATCAAATCTTTTGTTGAATATTTAAATCGTTCGAAGACGAAACTTCACGACGAACCCGTTTATTTTTATGCGGAAACAAAAGGAATTTCTCTCGAGCTGTCGATGCAATGGAATGATAGCTACAAAGAAAACATTTTTACGTTTGCTAATAACATTAACACCATCGAAGGTGGCACACACTTAGCGGGCTTTAAGACAGCACTCACTCGTTGTGTAAATAAATATATTGAATCGAATAATTTAAGTAAGGACTTAGGCGAAGCGCTTACGGGAGAAGATATTCGAGAGGGCGTGACGGGAATTATTTCAGTCAAGATCGCTCAACCACAATTTGAAGGGCAAACAAAAACAAAATTGGGTAATTCCGAAGTCAAAGGTCTTGTTGAGAATTTGATTAATGAGAGATTCTCAATCTTTTTAGAAGAAAATCCTGGCACGGCAAAAAAGATTGCAATGAAAGGAATTGAAGGCGCTCGTGCTCGAATTGCTGCGCGAAAGGCGAGAGACCTAACAAGACGAAAATCCGCTCTGGATCTTGGAGGTTTGCCCGGAAAAATGGCGGACTGCCAAGAAAAAGATCCCGCACTTTGCGAACTGTATTTAGTGGAAGGGGACTCCGCAGGAGGATCCGCGAAGCAAGCGCGCGAGAGAAAACACCAAGCGATCTTGCCGTTAAAAGGAAAAATTCTTAACGTCGAAAAAGCGCGCTTTGATAAGATGCTCGAGTCGCAAGAAATCCGAATTTTAATTACTGCTTTAGGAACAGGGATCGGACAAGCCGAGTACGACATCAACAAAATCCGCTATCATAAAATCATTATCATGACGGATGCGGATGTCGACGGTGCGCATATTCGAACGCTCTTGCTGACGTTCTTCTATCGACAAATGCCGGACCTCATCGATAAGGGATATCTCTACATTGCTCAGCCGCCGCTTTATAAAGTAAAAAAAGGAAAAGTAGAAAGATATCTTTTGAACGACAGCGTTTATGAAGATTTCGTTTTGACTCAAGCGCTTGAGGAACTTCAAATTTCTTCTAAAGCCGGAGCAGTCGATAAAATCGCGGCAAAAAATATTTTTAGAAAAGTTTCTCAGTTCCAAGGTCAGATGAGAATTCTTGCACGAAAAGCGGATGCCGAACTTTTACGATTCGTTATTTTTGATGAAAAGATAGACGAGAAAGTTTTAAAGTCCGAGAGTGAGTTGAAAGCTCTCCTCGAAGAATACGCAAAAATTCTGAAAGATAAAAAAGATAACTCAGAATTTACTTTTAAGATTACTAAAGACGAAGAGCATGCTGGCTTCCAAGCAGAATGCGTGACCTCTCGCAATGGTCTAAAAACCCATACCAAAATTTCTTATGAATTTATGGTGTCGACTCAGCTGCAGGAGCTACGAAAGCTTGCTCTCTCATTTGAAAGTCTTGGAAAACCTCCGTACGAAGTGAAAAAAGCGAATGGGGAAAAAGAAGTTTTCACAAGTGCGGAACTCTTAAAAGCTTACGTCGTTGAAAACGGAGAAACAGGTCTTCACATCCAACGTTATAAAGGTTTAGGAGAAATGAACCCAGAGCAACTTTGGGAAACTACAATGGACCCGAAAATTCGCTCTCTTTTACAAGTACAAGTCGAAGATGCCGTTGAAGCGGATAACGTTTTTTCTGTTTTAATGGGCGATCAAGTTAAACCACGACGTGACTTCATTGAAGAAAATGCGTTGAAAGTAAGAAGCTTGGATATCTAAAAAATATGGACACAGAAAATTTACCAAATCCCTTACTCAGTCATGTTGGCATCGAAGATCAGATGCGCGAAGCGTATTTGGAATACGCGATGTCTGTTATTGTGGGACGTGCACTTCCCGATGTGAGAGACGGATTAAAACCCGTTCATCGTAGAATTATGTACGCGATGTACGACATGGGAAACACCCATGAAAAGCCGTACAAAAAATCTGCTCGTGTCGTAGGCGACGTGATCGGAAAATACCATCCGCATGGGGATTCGGCTGTTTACGAAACGATGGTGCGTCTCGCTCAAAGTTTTTCGATGAGATATCCGCTCGTCGAAGGGCAGGGAAATTTTGGATCGGTCGACGGCGATTCTGCGGCGGCGATGCGATACACCGAAGTTCGACTTGAAAAAATTTCGAATGAAGTTTTAGCGGATCTCGAAAAAGAAACCGTTTCTTTTTCTCCGAACTATGACAACTCTTTGCAAGAGCCCACCGTATTACCGACGAAAATTCCGAATCTTTTAGTCAACGGTTCTTCTGGGATTGCCGTGGGAATGGCGACCAATATTCCGCCACACAACTTGACTGAAATTGTTGCGGGTTTAAATGCGGTTATTGAGAAACCCGAAATAACGACTTTAGAGTTAATGCAACATATTCCCGGACCCGATTTTCCGACGGGTGCTTATATTTACGGTCGCAAGGGAATTAAAGAAGCTTACGAGACTGGAAAAGGAATTTTTTATCTTCGCGCGAAGACGGAAATTGAAGTCGACAAAAAAGAAAAAGAAAAAATTATTATTACGGAACTTCCGTATCAAGTAAATAAAGCGAAGCTGATCGAAGACATCGCACATATGGTGCGCGATAAAAAAGTCGAAGGAATTTCAGATATCCGGGACGAATCGGATCGATCGGGAATGCGAATCGTTTTTGAAGTGAAAAAGGGTGAAGATACGCGAGTTATCTTAAACCAACTCTTTAAAAATTCGCAGATGGAGATCTCGTTCGGGATCACAATGCTTGCGATTGATCATTTACAGCCCAAAGTTTTGTCATTGAAGGAATGTCTGGTCGCTTTTTTAAATCACCGTAAAGAAGTCGTCACGAAAAGGACTCTTTTCGATTTAAGAAAAGCGGAAGAACGCGCGCATATTTTAGAGGCTTTGAAAAAGGCCGTCGAAAACCTGGATGATGTCGTTGCTTTAATTCGTAAGGCGTCGAACCCAAATGATGCGCAAGAAAAATTAATTGCGAAATATTCTTTCTCGGAAGTTCAAGCCAAAGCAATTCTTGAAATGCGCTTGCAGCGCTTGACGGGTCTTGAGAGAGATAAAATTATTCAAGAGTACAATGAAACACTGGCTCATATTGCAGAATTGAAATCGATTTTAACGGATGAGAAAAAAGTTTTGAGCATCATCCGTCAGGAACTTGCCGATATTTTGAAAGCGTATGGAGATGAAAGAAAAAGCGAATTCATCGAGGAACAAGAAGACATTGAACTCGAAGATTTAATCGCCGATGAACCAATGGTGGTCACGGTGACTTACTCCGGATATATCAAGCGTATTTCTGCAGATACTTACCGATCTCAGAAACGGGGTGGGAAGGGTGTTATCGGTGCGCAGACAAAAACAGAAGATTTTATTTGGGAAATTTTCCCGGCGAGTACGCTAGATTACATCCTCTGCTTTACCGACCAGGGTCGGATGTACTGGTTGAAAGTGCATAAGATTCCCGAAGCTGCCCGAGCCGCTCGAGGAAAGCCGATCGTGAACTTACTTAATTTAAGCACGAATGAAAAAGTGGCGGCGGTATTGCCCGTTCGCGAATTCAAAGAGAATGAATTTGCGATTATGGCGACAGTCCAGGGAACGATTAAGAAAACTTCGATGGGAGCATTTGCCAGACCTTCCAAAAAAGGAATTATTGCGATTTCGTTCGAGCAAGGAGATTCCCTCGTTGAAGCGAAACTTTCCAAAGGAAATCAGCAAGTCGTGATGGTCTCCAAACAAGGTCAAGCGATCCGGTTTGATGAAACCGATGTGAGACCGATGGGCCGAGGAGCCAAAGGTGTTGCAGGAATGCGACTCGATCAAGGTGATGAAGTGATCGGAATGGCGATTTGCGATGCAACGGACACAACTCAGCAAATTTTAACGGTCACGGAAAAAGGTTACGGAAAACGCACGCTTTTGGAAGAATACCGAGTCCAAGGTCGTGGCGGCGGTGGAACGATGACGATGAGAATTACCGATAAAAACGGTTCAGTCGTCGCAGTTCGACAAGTCACCGACCTTGATGACTTGATCATCGCATCGGATCAAGGAAAAGTGATCCGAACGTCGGTTCATGAGATTTCCGAAGTCGGTCGAGTGGCTCAAGGAGTCCGACTGATCAATCTTGAAGATGGCGAACGCGTATGTGCGGTTGCGAAAGTCGATAGAGACGAAGAAGCTCAGAAATCTGCGCTTCCTGAAACTCCAACGGAATCTTGATTGTTAGTTGATCGCTCTATGCTTTCTGGCAGTCGTTGCGAGGAGCCGGAGGCGAGGAAGCAATCTTTGCCCTTCCTTAATTGGAAAGGTTGCCGCGTCGCTACGCTCCTCGCAATGACGCTTGTCCTAATTGCTTGTACGGGTAAGAGGCAAGATAAGTTGTTAGAGTCTGCCAAAGAGAGCCTTTTGAAGAGCAACTACGCGGAATCGGCAGAGCTTTTTAAAAAGGTGATTGCTTTAAACCCGGAGTCTGACCAGGCGCTAGAAGCGATGTATCGACTGGGCGATACCGAAGAAACGCATCTGAAGGACTACGAAGCCGCTTTATTCAACTACAAAGAGTTCATTCGGCACAGCAAAGATCCGAAAAGCGTTTACGAGATTCAAAAAAAAGTAGCTGAGATCTATTTTAACCAGTTGTCCGACTCTGAAAAATCGATCGTGGCTTACAAGAAGCTTATCGAACTGGATCCGTTGAGTCCTGAAGCTGACCAATTTCAGTTTAAAATTGCTCAGACTTTTTTTCGTACTAACCAATTTGAGCAAGCGCGGATCGAATACCAATCAATGATCGATCGTTATCCTAAAACAAACCTTATTGCACGGGCCCGATTCGAAATTGGAAACTCCTACTATATGGAAGGAAAGTATGACACCGGTGCAGATGCGCTAAAGCATGCGATTCGCCTTCATCCTCAAGGAGAATTTGCGGTAGAAGCTGAGTTTTTGCTCGCTCAATGTTACGAACAGTCCGGAAAGCTCAAAGAAGCGCTACAAACCTACGAAAATCTAGAATCCCGCTACCCCTCAAAGTCCGTCTTAAACTTCCGTAAAGAAGAGATCAAAAAGCTCATCAAGAAAAAATAGTCGGGCTACACTGCGCTACGCCCGACACGCCCCGCCGCAAGCCGCTTTCGGCTTCCTCTAAGTTGATCAGCGGTTGATCGTGAGTTGATCCACGGTTGATTGGCGGTTGCACCAAGAGGACGGGCTCGCCCGGCGTAGCCTTTAGGCGAAGACGGGTGTATTATTTTAGGACGCTTTCTTGCAAACACCATGAAAACTGATTCCGGAAAAGATTGTCTTTTTTTACTGCTTATTTTGGCTTTTGTTGCGAGCTATTTGAGCGTTTTGATCCCTTATGACTATTCCGATGTGGGAAAACCACCCCAGTGGAAAATGCACCATGGCTGGGATGAGGGCCAGAATATCGCGAGAACGATTTCTATTGTTGAAACTCCGTACCGAGAAAACTTCATTATCACCCCGGGAATGTCGCAGTTTTACTTGATGCTTGCATCAGAAGTGCAAAAAGCTTTCCCAGGGAACCTCAGTCTCGCGGACAGGGTTGCTCTCGCTCTTCGAGTTTTAGCGTCGATATCGTTTGCGTTGTTTTTATTAGGGTTTTACTGGGTTTTTAGAATGGTTGTTTCTCCCGTTCCCGCTTTTATCTCGTGGATTTGTATGACTTCGGCGTCTTGGTCGTATTCTACGATGGCCTCAACGGCAAAAGAAGATGCGTTTTGCTTGGCGGTCGTCTTGGGTATCGTCGCGTGCTTCATTTCGTTTTTTAGAAGACAGAAAAAATGGAAATTGTTTTTAGCGGCGGTTCTCATCGGAATTGGAGCGGATACAAAGCAGTACCCGCTTTTACTTTCACCGGTGATTCCATTGATCCTTTGGTGTTCCTTGAAAGATCGCAAAAAAATTATTTTAGAAACGGCCTTTTACGCGGGCGTTGTGATTCTTACGATGATTCTTGCATGCCCGAATTACTACCTCTCGCCCAAGGGAGAGTCAGCAGTGCAAGATATTTTATTTGGACAACAGGCCGTGTCTAGCCTTTATCATCAAATGATTGCGATCTGGAATGTTGTGAGAGAAGTTTTCCTTCTTCGTTACAAAGAAATTTTCGTAGCGGCCATTCTGCTTGTTTTCCTTCTTCGTCAAAAGATCGATACGGGGAAAGAAACCGAAGCGTTTTACTTTCTTAAACGATACAAAACCTCTATCCTTCTATACATAACGACGTTTTATTTGATTTCTCTCTACAAACAGAACTATTACGCTTCGGTTCGATATTTTTTGATTGGAGAAATTGCTGCATTTTTACTCTTTGCCATCATTTTAGAAAAACTGTTCAAGGCCCCTTCAACAAAGCAAAAATTTGCGGGGCTTTTCTTTTTGTGTTTGGTAGCGCTCGTGTTTAATCTTAAACGAGGGAATTTCAACCACGCGCTGCAAGTGAGCAATAAAGAAGCTTACTTGAAAGAGGTCGCCCATTCCACTCTGGACGAATTGCCAGTCTATCTCGATTCTCTCAGTGAAGAAGAAAGAAAAAATATTCTCTCTTCTTGGTATATCTACATCTCTCCTAATTACCATCCAAGATATGTTCATCCGATTGAGTTTGGTCACGAAGAAGCAAGATCTTACCTTACTAAAATTTATCAGATCGATTGGATCAACGCCTCTCTCAGTAGAGAACTTGTCAGCAAGGAAAAGGGAACGTTGTATGTTAGCGCGGTACCCGTTGATTCAAACAGCGAGACAAACTGTTTTAAACTCATTCGAGTAATAGCATCTCAGGATCCGAAACTGTATGGAAACTATTTTTCTGCAGTCGTGAATTTTCACAAGACGAGAAAGACTTTTCTCTCCGAACCAAACAACGAAAAAGCGGGCCCAACGATTTATATCTATGATACACGGGCGTGCATTCAGAAGGCGGGAACGTAAATGACAAACACCTCAAAAAAACTGACTGTTTCGCTTCTGATGCCGACGTTAAACGAAGTCGACGGCATGCGAGAGATTATGCCTCTCATCAAAAAAGAATGGTGTGATCAGATTGTCGTTTCAGATGGCGGTTCCACCGATGGAACTCTAGAGTATGCGAAAGAGCATGGATACGACATCGTCATGCAAGACAGACCAGGCCTTATTAATGCTCTTAGAGACGGTTTTAAAAAGTGTACGGGAGACATCATTATCACATTCAGCCCCGACGGAAACTCGTTGCCGAGTTGTATACCCGCTTTGATTGAAAGAATCAGTCAAGGTTACGATCTTGTGATCGTTTCGCGCTATCGTGACGGTGCTGTGAGTGAAGATGATAGCTGGTTTACGCGGTTTGGAAATTGGATGTTTACGACGATGATTAACTTCTGCTTCCGTGGGGGATATTCTGATACGTTGGTTATTTTTAGAGCTTATCGTCGACAAACCGTGATCGATTTGCATTTACTAACTGATTTTGAATGCTCACCCGAAAAGAACTTTCCGAAGTTCGCAGGCTGGGATGTCCTCTCTTCGATTCGTGCGGCTAAAAAGCGCCTGAATGTTTCGGAAGTTCCCGGGACGGAACCGAAAAGAATCGGCGGCGAAACAAAATGTATGAGATTCCGAAATGGATTGATGATTCTCGCAGAAATTTTTTACGAACTCGTGTTTTGGAAAATTCCACCCGATCGAACGGTCGATGCGTCTTAAGACGTGCTTCTTGTTTTTTCAGTTTTCAAAGGGATCTTACAGCCATGCCAAGGGCAAACGATCTTGTTGTTTTCGAGCGTTGCCGTCCTAAGGTCGGCTCCTTGATGAGGGCACAATCGATCCACTTCGCACGCTTTGCCTTCCGAAAAAACAAAAAGATTTGAAGCGGACTGCGGGTCTGGAGCGATTGCCTTCAGCGTCTTATGTTTGAGGGCGAATTTTAGTCTTAAAAGAAAGTTTTTCATTGTAGAAGTCCTTGTACATTTTTCCGTAGAACGCCACCTGAGCCTCCGGCATTTCTTTCAGGAAAACGCGATCAAACCGAAACAGGTCGGGCAGGGGTGTGCTACAGGCTTGATTGGTGGTTGATTGCTTCGCGATTCTCTCCTTAATCATGGAAAAATCTTCGTTCCATACTTTGATCATTCGCATTCTTAGAAGATTACAAAAAAGGGAAGGTACTAGTCGCCAATACCAGTTAAGCCAAAAGTAAAATTTTGCGGAGCTTGTGATCGTTCCTTTTTCTTCATGGCGGATGTGAGTAGATTCCAGAACGTTAGGATTGCCGCCATTTACCGGAATGTAGACCTGTCGATAGCCCTCGGACTCTGGAAGATACTCTCGAAACACAACAAATCCCGTCGAAAAGGGAAGAAAACTCACATATCGCGTTCGGTAGAGAAAGACCGAATAATCGGGCGTTTTTGCGAGCAGCATAAAGAGCTTATGGCTTTTTTTATGGAGATGAGTGAAATGAGTCCAATCGAGATCGGCGTCCAAGATATATTCTGCAGGAGCTTTGTACTCAATTTCGTGTTTAAGGAACAGATACATTTAAGACCTCTTATGAAAGATTTGTCTTGAAAGCGGAGAGGGCAGTCATCCATTTTTCTGCGAATTGAAGCTCTTCTCTTCGGTTATTTAAAAGACTTTCAGTCTTTCCGTTTGAATTTTTTGTAAACCAGAGCGCCGTTTCTTTAGCGAATTGTTTCCACGGCGTGGGAATAAAACCCAAATCCGCTGATACGGCAGAGTCATCGTAAATGAGATTTTCGAAACTTGAGTAAGGGCCTCCAAAATCGCTGATAAACTCGGAGCAGACGTTGATCAATTTGGGACTGACGCCTAGTGCGGCAGCACTTTCTTCAATAAAGCTTCTAAGAGTGATCACTTCTTTCTGTGGAGTATTGTAAATTTTATTTTTCGAATTCCTTGACTCCGCGGCGAGAAGATAAAGTTTTGCGAGATCTTTACTGTAACAGATTTGAAAACTACTGGACCCATAGTTTGAGAGCAAAATAGGGCCCCCTTCTAGAAGTCTTGCAAGATACCAAAAGCCTCGAGACGTCACGTCATTAGGACCATAAACAACCGGAGGGCGAAAGATAGTCCATGGAATGTCCTTGTTCTTTATTAGAATCTTCTCCGCTTCTAGTTTGCCGTGAGCGTAATTCCAGTTAGCGGGATTTAATTTCTCAGGCGCTTTTGAAAGGGTGAGATCAAAGTTCGCATCGCTTTCTTTAATGGGGGGATAATATTTTTCCTTCGGGATAAACCGGTAGATCGAGACCGAGCTCGTCATGAGATATTGCGGACAACCCTTGAAAGTCTCAAGTGCGATTTCAATATCTCGGGCATCGTACGCTAGGTTATCAATAACGAGGTCAAAGGATTGGCTCGCCCAAGCTTTCGCGAGATCCTCTCGGCTTTTTCGATCTCCGCGAATATGATGATGCGGTGGAAGATCGGACGGGAGTTGGTTTCCTCGCGTGAAAATGGAAATAGAGTGTCCCGCGCGGTGAAAGGCCTCGGCGATATCTCTTCCGAAAAATGAAGTACCACCGAGAATGAGAACTCTCAACTGAACTCTCCTAACTGACCGTTTAATGTACAGTATAACATATTCAGCGGGTCAGCCGATGATGCTTCGCAAAAAGGAGACTTAGGATCATTACATATGAAAATAGAGTGACTAACAATGCGAGAGAGAGATAAACGGGGTGCCATTCAAACCACAACCGATGTTTTCCCTTTGGAACTTCGACCGCCATAAAAGCAAAGTTTGCGACGCTGATAGGAAGTTCTCGACTTCCAGCAAAGGCTGCCCAACCTCTCAGAGCAGCCTGATTTAACACGACATAACAGGAGGGCGACTCACAGTTAACTTCCGAGCTGATTCTAGGACCTATCCAGTGACGGATCTCAGCTTCTCCTATCGACGGAGAAGGTTTTTTAGGAGTATTCGTCTCTATCAAGATGTCTTTCTTTCCTTTCAGTGTCCCCAGCGCATTTTCTAAGTTTTGCACGGTCGTTTTGTAGTTTGAAAAAACGCTCGGATCTGATTTAGGAAATGGCAGACGGAATTTTTTGAGTTGGTCAGAGAGGGGAGGAATGAACTTCACATCGCGAGCAACATAGAGCGAACCGTACGATCTCAAATCGCGAACCGTTAAGTACGACTGTACCTCCGGGCTCGAGGAGTGCGGAAGAAAAACTTGAAAGTCCTGTTTATCGTCGGCCGAGAGCGAATCCCAGTCAGCTTTTTTTAAAGTGAAGACACTCACGCCTGAAATATTCATTCTCGTTCGAATCGAATGATTTTTTATGAACTCTGGTCCGAAATTTTGTGCGATTGGATCGGTATAAGTTCCGACGGATTCAAAATAGTGGTTGGGAAGGATATAGAGGGCGTTCAAGGGAAGAAAAGCCGTTGAAAAACGATTGTCGACACCCGTGGTGTTGTCGATGAGGTGAAGTCCTCCGCCGATCCCCATGTGTTCTAAAGACCGTGTCGCCGAACGAATGAGCGCAAATCGATCTGGGATTTTTTCAAAAAGGCCTTGGAGATCGTAATAGGTTTTCGACCAAAGATCTTTGTTGGCATCATTAGAAATAGAATCGTGACAAGAATAATCCTGGTAGTAAAAACGATCGATATCGTATGCGGAACTCTGGGCAAGAGCTAAGATTTTAGCGTCTGGGATCTGAGAGGCGGAGTTAGCCGAGTAAGATGTCAGAAGCGTACTATACTCTAATGGGAGCTGACCTTTATCTAAAATAGAGTCTTTTTCAAAACGTAAAAGTCGTTGCTGAATGTTTCTTATGTTTGCGGGCGCGTCCTCAGGAAGGGATTCAGCAGAAACGAGAATGGATTGTAAACTGACATAGGGTCGACAATTTTTTGGATTCCGCGAAAGCTTAGGGCTTTTAAACTCGAAGCTTCCTTCCTGTAAAAGCGCGAAGACCGTGCAAGCTGAGATGGCGAGATAGGCGGATGACGTATTTGCTTGGGCTCTTCTCGCAACTAAAATAAGAAGAGAAAAAATGACGAGGGCCCCAAGGTAAAAACTTTGAAAGGCGTTCATTTTTAAAACGGCGCCCACTAAGCATAGGGTGAAGATTGCTAACGAGAGAACTTTTGAAAGTTTTGTGGGGTTAGATTTATAAAACATGTCTAAAACCGCAAGCGTCAGAAAAAGTCCACTGAAAGAAACGTACATTAATGCTCTTTCGACGCGCATAAACTGAAAAAGCCGGACGTTCATCGAGCTTAAGAGGAGCGAGAAGGGTCCTTGATTTCCTGGCACAAAGCAGACGAGTAAAACGAGAAATACAATCAGAAAAAAATAAAATGTCGAAGATTGCTTCTTAAACGCATTTTTCCCCAAAACGATCCCAAGTAGAAGGAACGGTCCGAACACCGTTGCCAGCGATGACAGAATGATTTTAGCGCCATCGTAGAGGCCATAGTAAAAAGTGATTCCGTCCTCGTGGGGCCATTGGAAGGATTCTTTTGCAAAAAGATTGAAAAGCGTTGGGGCGAGATAATAAAGACCACATAGTGCGGCGGCGCTTCCGAAGGAAAGAATAGCTTTTAATTTACCCTGAAAGGGCTTCGGTTCATTCCACACGCATTTCAACAGATAGGCGCAGATAAAGAGAGATGCATGGAGGATTGAGTCCGGATGCGAAGTGAAAAAATAAAACTGTGTGGAATAGACCGCACCGGCGAGAGCAAAATCCCTTTTCTTCTGGGTTTTAGATGCGCGAGCCAGAAAATAAAGTACCGCTGGAAAAAGAAGAAACGGCATCGCAAACATCGGAAAGTTCTGAGTTAACTTCACCGCGAAGAATCGATTTGAAAGAATGAATAAGGTTCCACCGACGAGACTTGAAAGAAAAGAAAACCCTTCGATTTGCAGAAAAAGGTAAAATGCAAATGAGCTGATACAGCAAAAAGTGAAAAAATAGATGAGAAGAATCGTGTAATAGGCCTCAGGACTTGCCGAGGGCAGATCGAAAAGTAATGTGAGAAATGCAATTGGGACTGAATCGTGATTCATTAAAGCGCGTGGAAGACCCGACCAAAAGAGAGTACTGAAATTACTGAAGTCATAACTTTTCGCATTTTGATAGTGTCCAAAATACAAAGGCATTGTCGTTCCCATAGTGAACGATTCGACTTTGTGAGTTGCCGCAAGAGGATTGTCCCAATTTCTAGGGGAAAGAAAGTCGTTGAAGAAAAACTGGCAAACAAGGATGAAGAGCAAAGCGATAAAGTGTTTTTCTAGTTTTTTTTCAGAGAGAAGCGTTTTTATCTTGTGATAGATGAGCGTCGAAAGAAATAGAATTAGAACTCCGCTGATTGCACCCAAGAGAATTGCCTCAAGCCACCAGAGTTTCGGATAGAGAGGCAAAACATCGCCGTCCCAGATTCGAATTTGGTTAAACTTCAAAGCTCCGCCGAAAAAAGCACCTAGAGAGACGGCGATAACGAGAGATAAGCGGCGCGGAAGGTTCATAGTGAGTCGGTCTCCAGACGGATAAGGAAAAGTGTGAGACCAATACAATAGGCCAGAAGCGTAACAAGAGCTCCGAGTGTTCCCGATAGAAAGCGGTGTTCGAACCAGACCGTGTGTGAACCCTTCGGAACGTCGACACTGAGGAAGGCGAAGTTGGCTCTCTCAATCGGAAGACGGACCGAATCCGAAAATGCATTCCATCCAGTCAGGCTTGCATTGTTGAATACAAGCCGACAAGGAGGATGAAGACATTGAACTCGAAAGGAAGCTCTTTCTGCCAAGATATTTTCGATTTCCATGAAGTTATTAAGCGGGAGAATCGTTTTCTTATTTGTGAAGTCGTCATCCGTCGTCTCGAGTAAGATGTCATGCTTCTTTTCGAGCTTTAGTAAAGCTTGGTGTGCCTGATCGACTTCTTTTTCGTAACTGAGAAGAATCGCCGGGTCATTTTTTGTGAGCGGGCCTACTAGAGGAAAACGGAACCGATCGAAACGGTTCATACTGCGGGGGATGTATGTAATGCTTCGTGCAAGGTAAGCCATTCCATACGAACGAGAATCTTTTAAAACGACAAAGGGTGGAGTTAGAGCGGCAGGAAGATTGACTGGGAGAAGCTCTGTATCTTTTAAATACTTGGGCTGATTCAAAATATTTTTTCGTAAGACTAAATAATCCACGCCACCGATATTGAAAATTTTTCGGATGAGAGGGTTCGTTAGAATTTCGGAGCCAAATACGAAGTGGGCGTCAAAGCCATACTTTCCGACGTCCGTGAAATAGCTTCCAGGCCGTGCGTACAAAGCATTAATTGAGGGGTAAGTCGACATCAACTTGAGATCAGGGCATTGAGTGGTTTGGGAAAAGAGATAACCTCCCGCGATTGCCATGCTAAACTGATAGTCCGTTCCCCATACTACCCGATGCAATCTGTCCGGAAGATTCAAAAAGAGGGCGGTGAGATTGTAAAGAGGAGCAGGCTCTCCATTTTTATAGTCCGAATGGAATTTTAGAGCGTCATCGGGAAAAATGCAGCGGAACTTCTCAACATAAAAATTATCAATAGCGTTCATCGCTTCTTTTGCAAAAGCAAGAACGGACGCATTTTGAAGTTCACGAGAGGATTGAACTTGGAAGTGTGACAAAACTTTCGCGTACGAATCGGGAAACGGAGCCGGCGAAGTTTTATTGAAGTCCGTTTCGAACTGCGAAATTCTTTTCTTAAGCAAGCGAACCGTCGCCGTTTCGTCGTTTGACAGAGCGTTATGTCTCGTCAGCAGGGTCGATACGGTGATGTACGGTTTGCAGTTATCCGGATTTCCAACTTCTTTCAACCCTCGCCACTGAATCGACGAAGTATCCGCTGCAATGAGGATGACTGCGAGAGAGACCGAAAAATGCGGAAGAAGGGGCACCGCAGGGTAATTCTTCTTGGCATCGCGTTTTACGAAATAGGCAACGGAGGCGATGAGTGAGAGTATCGTCAGGTACAGTCCGTGGTAGATGGAAAACTTTCGGACGATCATCGCGAGAGAGAAAAGAAGCAGAAAAAGGCAAACGCCTCGAACCATCTTTGCGTGAGCATTTTGCCTTAAAAACGAATCAATTCCATATAACGAAACCATTAACATCGAGAAACTAAGATAAGTGAAGATGCGGGAGGAATTTCTAAAGTTAATGCCTTGTATTTTGAACTTTGTGAGGAGGCTTGCAACGAGACCATCATTTGCGGGTACTAGCAGGATAAGAATCGTGAGCGCTGCGAGTGTGAAGAATAAGAAATCAACGCGTCGATTCTTGTGAGATGCGATGACTTTAAATCGGACTAAAGCCAAGAAGAGAAAAGGAAAAAAGATTCGTAACCAAGGCCAAATCCCATTTTGCCAAGCAAGCTCCAGCCCGTAGTAAAAAATGATTCCTGAGGTGTGACCGAAGACGTGCGCTTCATTCCGAAGAACCGGCTCAAGAACGGGCCCGACGGAGTAGAGCGCCCCCAGACCAAATCCTGTCCCTGCGAGAACGGCAAGTTTTGCCCTTTCTCTGAGGTTCCCATTCGCAAAATCAAAAAGAACGAGAAAAAGAAGGTAAGAGCACCAAAAAAAAGTTCCGTGAATGACATTGTCGGGATGAGCCTGGATAAAATAAAAGGAACTCGAAAATGCAATCCCCCCTAACCAAGCAAGGTCCGCGCGGCGTTTTTTAAAGCCTAACCGGGTAAATAAAAGGGCTATCGGGAGCGTCAAAAAAACGCTGCAAAAAATTGGAAAATGTTCTGTGTATTCGAGCGTGAAATACCAGTTTGAAAAAAGAAGAAGTAAGGCACCCAGAAGGGATGTCAGGAGCGACATTTCTAATGCCAAAGACAAAAAGAGGTAAAAACAAAAACAACTCAAAACACACCAAATAAAACAGAGAACCAGAATCAAGCGCTGAAAAGTTTCGGTATCAACCGAAGGTAAGTCGAGGGCGAGAGTCAGTACCGGAACCAAAAAAGATTCGCCCGCGGTCCCATTGTGCGGGTAACTCGCCCATGCAGAATAATCGAATCCCGAAAAACTGTGTTTTTTGGCGTCTACATAATGAGTCTGGTGAATGCTCGAAGCTAAACCCAGGTAGTTCGACTCGACTTTACGAATCGCCGCGAGCGGATTGTCCCAGCTCGAAGGAGAAGTAAAGCCATTGAACCCCCACTGACTTAGAAGAATAATTGCAAGCGCTAGTAAATGAGTGCGCACATTTGGCGAGGCCCACTGCAACCCTTTCCCACGATAAAAATAAGCGAACAGCGCAAGTTGCGTTAAAAAAATAAGCACACAACAGCAAAAAACGGACAGACCTGCCCAAGTGAGAGACAAGAGGAGGATGCTGGCCGCGGAAGCGATCCGCCAGACATGCACCTTGCGAATTTCAACAAGAAGAGTGACGACGACTTGGAAGAGAAGCCAGAGAAGGGACAAAACTAAACTCACTGTGAATAAACCCTCTAGCCAGTAGGCGACGGGGTAAAGCGAGGGAAGATTTTTGGAAATAAGCGATAACTGTTTTTGCTTGAACCAATACGAAAACGGCAAAGAAACTAGAAAAAGAATCAGCAGGGCGAGCTGAAGCGATTTTTTATTCGAGGATTGAGAAGTCACTTTTACAAAGATTAACACACCCAAAGATCCCTGGGGAGTAAGATTAGGAAATGACGTGATGAGTTGTAGAGTGGTTTGGTTTTCTGATAAACTTTAGAGTGACAGTCCCTCTTCCCGAAGAAAAAACGGGATTCATCCTATGAAAAAGCCAACTACCTATTTAGATAAAAAATTTCATTACCCAGTGCGTGATTTTCCTTTTGCGCAACTTTTTGTCGATCGGTTAAATAGCGTGGCTCCGCCGTCAAAGCACATTTCAGAACTGGAAAAACTTCACACAAAATATGAAAGAGAAGAGATCGCAGGCCTTTACCAAACGTTGTATGCATTTGTCGCGGAGCCTGAGTTTCAAACGCTCTATCGAGAATTTATCCGTGAATACGTTTTTGGCGTCGTGGGAACGACAGGGAGTTTCCAAGGGAGGCCCGGAATTCGAATTCATCCCCCCAATGGAAAAACGGTTCAGTTCCATTGCGATGAATGGTACGGACATGGCCCGGACGTCATTAATTTTTGGATGCCTCTAACCCGCGCTTTTAGCACCAATACGCTTTTTGCTGTTCCTCTAGAGCGTTCGATCGTGGAGGTTGAACAACTCGAGAGACAAAAAGTCCGCATTGAAGAGATCAACGGGGTGCTCGAGTCCGCAGCACATGCCATCGAGGGCGAGCCCGGAATGCTTTTCTGTTTCAATTCGAAAACCGTCCATGGGTCCAAAACAAATACGACCGATATCACACGCGTTTCTTTAGATTTTAGAATTCTTCCAGAGGGCGCAAGCCCCGGGACTAGACCCACATCTTATTTTATTTGCGCAGAAAGCAATTCGCTTGAAAAAGTAAATCTTAAAGGCAAACGTGCTGTGGTCTATATAGACAGTCGCTTTGGTCTTTCAAGATTTTTTAGCCCGGAACAGCAAAGGGATTTGATACTTAAATATTCCGATCAAAAAGGACTCGTGGTGACGATTGACGAGATCGAAATTCAGACGATGTCGCACCACCCCCTTCTGCATCAATGCGTGGAAGGAAAATTGGAAAACGTGGTTCTAATGTTCTCTTCTTGCGCGCTTCCTACAGATAGAGAAGAAAGAAAAATTCTCCTCGAAAAAACGAGAAAGTCTGGGGTTTTGATCGCTTTTGCGAGAGAGCAAAAGATTTTTCCTCTCGAGATTTCAGAGTCTGAAATTGAAGCCGCGCGAAAAGAAGTTTTTTAGCGATAGCTTCTAGTTAAATTTCGGAGCCAGCTGCTCTTGGATGAGATCCACAAATCGAGTCGCCACAACAGGGTGATCGTAAAGCGTTCTAACATCTTGATATGCTTGTGCCGCAATTTGATCTCGAAACTTCGAATCACGAAGGAGGTTTGCCATTTTCTCTTTGAATTCTTTTTCAGAAGAGTAGAAAACGACGTTCTCTCCGTCTCTCATGAGTTCTTGATTGAGCGGCGTCACTTGCGCAAAAGTCATAATTTTAGCTGCGGAGTAGATAAGCCACTTTCGGCTCGTGCGATACGAACTAAAGAGGGTTGTATCCATCGGCATCAGGCCGATATCCATTTTATTAAGAGCGAGAAGCTCGTTTGCTTCTGTCCACGGAAGATTTTCTATTTTAAACTTTTCTGACTCCATTTGAGTGCTCGAGACATTGTAGAACGTAAAAGAAAAATCTTTCGCAAGCTCTTCTAAGCAAGGCAGAAGTGCCTTCAATAAGTAAAGGGTTCCGGGACTTCCAATCCAGCCTAAGCAAACCGATTGAGGATTGGATTCCGTTTTTACCGAGTACGATTGAAAAGGAATGGACGAGGGAAGAACCACGGTGTTTTTACAAAAGTGAATAAGATCTTCTTGCATCTTCGGGTTTTCGACGAGAACCAACGACGATTTTTTGCACAGGGATTTCACAAGCGCTTTTCGGTAGTAGGTAATAAAAGAACTTAAGATTGGAAAATTCCCAAGCACCGACGGGTTCTTAATCCAGATAGGGTCATCGACGAGAAACACTATATTTCTAGCTCGGATAGAAAGTAAAAATTGCGCTCCAAACGGTAAAACATCTTTTTGAACTGCCACGAGCTCGAATCGCCGGCTATCCCAAACGTCTTTATAACGACGGAGAAAGGTGAACGCGAGTTTTGTTAGAGTGGCGATCGTCGTTAGAATCCGAGTGTTCTCTGCCAGAGTTTCTATCAGTTGATAGACGTTCTTCGTAAGGAGCGGGCGAACTTCGTAGGGAAGATTTGCCATCGAGAAATCGGTCAGAAAGTTGTAGACACAGTGCCTCGAACTTGCCCCTTTTTCGTCGTAGAGCGTGAGAAAAAGAATTTTTGGTGGGCCGCTTTGTTTCATTACGCGGCCTTTCGCGACGAGACTTTCTCTGATTTTGTCTCTTGAACAAGTTCTTTGATTCCGTTTGCGATAAATCGGATTTGATCTTCTGTCAGGTTTAACGCGCAAGGAAGGTTAATTCCTCGCGACGAAATATCGTAGGCGACAGGATTCTTCGGTTTATAGATCGATTCACAGTTGGGATACGCTGGAAGAGAAGAGAGCGGATAGAAAAATGGGCGAGTCGGAACCCCTTTTTTCTGCAGCTTTTCCATAATTTGAGCTTTATTAAGATTCAGACTCTTATCGAAGACGAGCCCCGTAATCCAAACGCCGTTATAGACCCCTTTACGTTCGTCATTGAACTGCAACTCTCCGACGCCTTTTAGATATTCTTGATATTTTTCAAAAATCCAATGCTTTTTATCGACGAGTTCTTTCACTCTTTGAAACTGAGCATAACCTAGAGCTGCTTGAACATTGAATGGCATGTATTTAAAGGTCACTTCATAGTTGTAATACATCTGGCCACCAGGTTTGCGGCCGTGATCGCGTAGAATTGAGCACCGGTCAAAAAGTTTTGTGTCGTCTAAGAGAAGCATCCCACCCTCTCCCGTCGCGAGCGTTTTGGTGCGATGAAAACTAAAAACCGAGCCCACTCCAAATTTCCCCGCTCTCACATTATCCAAAGTGGAACCCAACGCTTCGGCAGCGTCTTCGATGAGATAGATTCCATGTTTGTCTGCGATTTTCTGTAGGGCCGACATGTCGGGCATGTTTCCAAAAAGATCGACCGCGATAATCGCTTTGGTTTTTGGAGTAATCGCTTTTTCGACGGAGGAGGGGCTAAGACACCAAGTCTTGGAATCGATATCACAAAAAACGGTTTTTGCTTTTAAGTAAGTAATGGGAGCCGCACTTGCGATCCACGTGCAGTCTGGAACAATCACTTCGTCGCCTTCGGTAATTCCGAGTCCCGAAAGAAGGAGGTGAATTGCCGTTGTGCAATTCGGGGTCATCAGTGCGTGTTTTCGATTGTGATACGCGGCAAATTCTTTTTGAAAAAGCTCGCAGTAGTAGTACGGATTTTCGTACCAGCCATTTCTCATTGCATCCGTCACCGTTTGAATCTCGTGTTCGGTGATCCACGGACCCGCCATGTGAATATCTTTTGGATTCATAGGATTTTCCTTTTTATTTAAGAGTGGCTTAAAACGCTATTGAGGTTTTCGAGCTGTGACGATCATTCTCGCGGCTTCGAACGGCATGCACATGAGCGCCACACCTTGGAAAGCCAAAAGTTTTACTGACATCGGAATAAAATCGTAGGGACGAAGAAGCGCGTGGGCTGTCGGAGGTCCATATTTCTGCGCGAAGGAAATACTTTTAACGATAGAGTTTGGCACGATCTCTTCTTTAATCTGAACGTCGGTGAATCCAGTGTCCTCGAGCATCTTTTTGATGCCAGCTTTTGTGAAATGAAATCGATGTCTCGGTTGATCGAGTCCGTCCCAATACTTTCCAAAAAAAGATCTTTCCCAAGAATTATAATTAGGAAGCTTTAAGAAAAGTGCCCCACCTTGACGGAGGCCTTTTTGAAAAACTTTTTGCAAAACTTCTTCGGGGCGATCGACATGTTCCAATACATGTCGAATCACAACGCAATCATTGGGTTGCTTGAAACTTAATTCTTTTGCGAAGCCCGCTTGGAGTGAGATTCCAAAGTTTTCTAAAGCATAACGTCGTCCGGCTTCTCCGGGTTCAATTCCACCGACGGTAAATCCACGTTTTTTTACTTGAGCTAAAAATTCTCCGCGACCTGATCCCACTTCGAAGATGCTTCCGGAACTTCCGCCGGTTAATTTGACGAGCCTTTTGACATCCATGAGATATTTTTTTTCTTGTAGAAAATCCCACAGACCTCTTTTAGGAATGTACGCTTCGTATTCTGCTGGATAGTAATCGGCCATCTCTTCGTCGGATAAAGACGGCGACGAAAATCCGACCTGACATGTTTTACAAAAGAAGACCGAGAAATCGGGCGAGCTTCCATTTTTCACATGATAATCTTTGAGCTCTGCGAGCATTTGATCTGCACGCGCTTGGCAGAAAGGACAATGATCTTCCGGCGGCGCGGCATGTGATAAAGTTTTTTCGTGATTGAATGTTATTTTCAAGGGGGACTCATTAGTGATAGAGATTCAATTATAGCACTAATAAGAGGGTTTAAATGACTCGGCTTTCCAAGGTGCGAAGAACAAAAGAGGGTATTTATGTCATCCGCAGAAGATCTCCAAAAAGAAATCGAAAGACTTAGAGCAGAAAATGATTCCTTGAAAAAAGCACCTTCGAAAGGTCTTTCCTTCAAGGTCAGTGAAAAAGGGGCCGTTTCTGTCTACGGAATGGGTCGTTTCCCCGTTACTTTGTACAAAGAACAATGGATTCGTTTATTGGCAATGAAAGAAGATCTTCTCTCTTTCATTCAAGAAAACGACTCTAAGTTAAAAACTAAAGAATAATTCCCGTCAGTTGCGGTTGCGTCGTTTTAATGGCGACGCTCTCTCAAAACCTTTGACTCTTAGCGTTATTTATTTTGGCAGTTGCTTCTTCATGCCCGAAATAAAACAAACTCTATTGAATTATCAAGACATTACAGGTAAGAACTTCTGGGTCTGGAATAAAATTAGGAGATTATGACGGCGCATCATGGCCCCCAAAGCTGGCTCACCCAAATACCGGGTTTGCCTACCGATGAAAAACTGATCCACGTAAATGGTGCGATCATTATTTTTGTAGTGATCCTTTTGATTGCAGTCTTTGCTCGCATGGCGATCAATAAGGGAATCGAAAAGCTGGTCGTTCCAAACCCAAAACCGTCGATCGCCGGAATGATCGATGTGTTGGTCGAAGGTCTTTATAATACCGTTGTCGGAATTTTAGGCCATCACGGCGAACAATACTTCGCGTTTATCGCGTCACTTTTTCTCTTCGTTTTGATTTCCAATTTGATGGGAATTTTACCGCACTCTCACTCTCCAAGTTCGAGCTTGAATACGACTGTTGCGTTGGGGCTTGCGTCCTTTGTTTATTACAATCTTCACGGTATCAAAGCTCACGGGCTGATTGGTTACGGAAAACATTTCTTAATGGGAATGGGAATTCTCGGTGTGCCGATCGCGGCTTTCGAACTTTTGTCTCACGTCTTAAGACCAGCAACTTTAGGTTTGCGTCTTTTCTTAAACATGACGATCGATCATTTGCTGGCAGGGTCTTTTGCGGACTTGTTCAAATGGGTTCTACCCGTGCCTTTATTGCTTTTTGGAATTGTTGTCTGTACGATACAGGCTTTTCTGTTCGCAGTACTCACATCAGTATATGTACAGATGGCAACTGAACACGAAGAAGAACACCACTAACGGTTTTTTTAGGAGGATAAGATGACAAAACTAATCAATAAATACTCAGTGATCTTGGGAGGCCTTTTTTTAAGTTCCGCTCGAGTTTTTGCAGAAGAACATAACGCTGTAGCAACGGCTGCAACCAATGCTACTTGGACAACGGCACTTGCTGTCGGATTTGGGATGGCATTAGCTGTGATTGCAGCTTCTACCGCTCAAGGGAAAATTGCTGCTTCCTATATGGACGGCGTTTCCAGAAATCCGAGCGCACAGAAATCGATGGGAACTCAATTGATCCTAAGTTTAGTGTTCGTTGAAACTCTCGTTCTTTTCACTTTCGCGATTGTTTATTTGCTCATGGGCAAAATGTAATCTGACGAAAACGATTGAAGTTTTAAAGACGCCACTGAGAAATCAGTGGCGTCTTTTTATCTAGTGCGAGGCCGGTAGTCGTTGCGAGGAGCCGAAGGCGACGAAGCAATCTCGCCGATAACAAGAGCGCTCTTTTGCGGCGAGATTGCTTCGTCGCTCCGCTCCTCGCAATGACTGCTGTCTACTAATTATTTACGTTGGCGGGCGAGGACTTTTTTAAGGTAAAGGCCAGTATAGCTTGAAGGGTGTTTTGCAACTTCCTCTGGAGTTCCGGAACAGACGATTTGTCCTCCGCCTTTTCCGCCTTCGGGTCCAAGGTCAATTACATGGTCGGCTTGTTTGATGACGTCCATATTGTGCTCGATCACGATCACCGTGTTTCCCTGATTGACGAGAAGTTGCAGGATTTCTAAAAGACGTCGGACGTCTTCAAAGTGCAATCCCGTGGTCGGCTCATCTAAGATGTAAATAGTTCTGCCCGTGGCTCGCCGGTTGAGTTCTTTAGCGAGCTTAATTCTTTGGGCTTCTCCACCAGAAAGTGTGACCGCATTTTGGCCTAGCTCGATATAAGAAAGTCCGACTCCTAAAAGCGTGTCGAGCTTCGAATGAATCTGAGGGACTTTTGAGAAAAAATCAGTCGCTTCATCGACCGGCATTTTTAAAACGTCTGCAATATTTTTTCCCCGGTAGAGCGCTTCGAGAGTTTCTCGGTTGTACCTTTTTCCTCGGCAAATTTCGCATTCGACGTAAACAGGCGGCAGAAAATTCATTTGGATTTTTAAGTTTCCATCGCCATTGCAAGCATCACATCTCCCCCCATGCACGTTGAAAGAGAATCTTCCGGGAGTAAACCCTCTGGCTTTGCTCTCGGGGAGATTTGAAAAAAGCGAACGAATATCGCCGAAAAGTCCTGTGTAAGTTGCAGGATTAGAACGCGGCGTGCGACCAATTGGACTTTGATCCACGTGCACAACTTTATCTAAGAATTCCATCCCTTCGATAGAAGAACAGTTTACAAACGTTTTTCTTCTTTGGTTGATGGCAAGCGTGAGATTTGTCAGAAGCGTGTCAATGATGAGTGAACTTTTTCCCGACCCCGAAACACCCGAGACACAGATAAATAGGCCTAATGGAAAATCGATTTTGAGATTGGCTAGGTTATTCTCGCGAGCTCCGGTAATGCGCAAAATCTTTTTAGGGTCGATTGCGCGACGTGGAGGAACGGGGATTTCGATTTTATGAGAAAGATACTTACCTGTAAGACTACGTTCGCATTTGCTTAAGTTTTTGGGATCGCCTGCGAAAACGATTTCTCCGCCATTTTTACCTGCGTGAGGGCCTAAATCGACGACAAAATCACATCTTTCGATCGTTTCTTCGTCATGCTCGACGACAATTACCGAGTTTCCGATATCTCTTAGCTTTTCGAGAGTCTGAATGAGCTTACTGTTGTCTCGCTGGTGTAGTCCGATGCTCGGTTCATCCAAAACATACAGAACGCCTACCATATTGGATCCGATTTGGGTCGCAAGGCGGATGCGTTGCGCTTCGCCACCCGATAAGGTGGCCGAACTTCTCATGAGTGAAAGGTAAGACAGCCCCACGTCATTTAAAAACTCAAGGCGGGCTTTGATCTCTTTTAAGACCGGAATCGCAATCAGGTTTTGCGATTTAGAAAATTTCAAAGAGTCGATAAAGTCCATCGTTTCAGAAATCGGCATCTCCGCAATTTCGGCGATGTTCTTATTTTGAACCAGCACTGAGAGAAATTCTTTTTTCAGGCGCGCGCCCTTGCAATCTGGGCAGGGAAGGTGAGTGAGATACTGCTCGAGTTGGGTTTCGTCAAAAGAGTTGGTCGCCTTTTCGAGATCTTTTTGCAGAGATGGAATGACTCCCTCAAAAGGCTGCTTGAACGAGCTTTTTCCAGCGACTTTAAACTCCAGCTCCTCATCCCCTGAACCATGTAGAATAATATTTTGGATCTTTTCGGAAAGATCTCCATAGGGTGTCGTTGCTTTAAATTTATATTTTGTCGTCAACGCGTCGATGACTCGGTCCATGGAGGCTTTGGACTTTTCTTCCCACGCAACAATTGCGCCCTCTTTGAGTGAAAGACTGTGATTGGGAATAACGAGCTCGGGATCAAAAATGGAATGAGTTCCTAAACCTAAACACGTCTCGCACTGTCCTTGCGGGTTATTAAACGAGAAACAGCGTGGTTCAATTTCGGGAAAGCTGGCTCCGCATTGCGTGCATGCGAATTGGGTTGAGAAGAAGCGCGTTTCGTTTTTGTCCGGCAAAAAGAGTTCTAGTGTCCCCTCGGAAATTTCAATTGCCATTTCAACTGCTTCGGCAAGTCGATTTGAGATTCCATCTTTCAGAATTAATCTGTCGATATAGACTGAGATATCATGCTTGAAAGTTTTCTTTAACTTAAGGGGCGCCGAGAGAGTCACATCTTCGCCGTCAATTCGGACACGAGAAAAACCTTTTGCGCGAACGGCATTGAGTTCTTTTTGAAACTCCCCTTTTTTCCCTCGCGCAATGGGTGAAAGAATCGAAACCTTAGTTCCGGTCGGCAACGACAAAATATGATCGGCAATTTGAGTCGTGCTTTGACTCTGAATGGGATTACCACATTGAAAACAGTGAGGGGTTCCTAGACGTGCAAAGAGAAGTCGCAAAAAGTCGTAAATTTCAGTGACCGTGCCGACCGTCGAGCGGGGATTGCGGGAAATATTTTTTTGTTCGATAGAGATCGAGGGAGATAGGCCATCGATCGAATCCACGAGAGGTTTCTTAAGTTGCTCTAAAAACTGGCGTGCGTAAGCCGAAAGCGATTCAAGGTAACGTCTTTGTCCCTCGGCGTAAATGGTATCGAATGCGAGCGACGATTTTCCAGAGCCGCTAAGGCCTGTGAAGACAACGAATTGGTTACGGGGTACAACGATGCTAACGTTTTTTAAGTTATGCTCGCGTGCACCTTTGACCGTAATTTCCGTTGCCATTTTTCCATCACTTTAAAAACGATTTAACGACTGATTCAATTTGATTTCGAATTTCACTCAATCGCTTTTCGCTAGTTGCCTCAAATCGATAGACTAAAACTGGTTGAGTATTAGACGCTCGTACGAGACCCCATCCATCTTCATACTCCACTCGCGCGCCATCTAAAGTCACCACATTTAAACCTTGGCTTTTTAGCGCTTCGGTTGTTTTTCGAACGACTTCAAATTTGATTTCATCCGAGCAGTCGACTCTTAATTCCGCGGTGGAATAAGAGGGCGGCATCCCTTTCAGAAGTGCGGAAGGGGAAAGCTTATTCTTGTGACAGATTTCAAGAATGCGTGCGCCTGCGTAAACTGCGTCGTCAAAACCGTAATAACGGTCGTTAAAAAACATATGGCCAGACATTTCACCTGCGAGCAAGGCCTTTTCTTCCTTCATCTTCGCTTTAATCAAGCTATGTCCGGTTTTCCACATGATGGGCACGCCACCATGTTTCTTAATATCTTCATAAAGACGGTGAGAAGCTTTCACTTCAGAGATGATTTTCGCGCCTTTGTGTTCGCTTAAGATGTCTCTTGCATAAAGTGCTAAAAGCTCGTCGCCAAAAAGGCTTGTGCCAGACGCATCAATGACTCCGATGCGATCGGCATCTCCATCGAATGCAATTCCGAGAAGCGCACCTTCTTTTTTCACTCGAGCAGTGATCTCCTCGAGATTGTGGGGCTCTGACGGATCCGGATGATGGTTAGGAAATTTTCCATCTGGAGTTGAATAAAGTTCAATCACCTCACAACCTAATTTTCGATAAAGTCTTGGGGCAACGATTCCGCCCATTCCATTTCCAGAGTCGACAACTACCCGGACATTCAGTGGCTTTTGAATCGATCGACTGACTTCCTCGATGTAGTCCTCAAGGACCGGAGAAGAACTAACGGAGCCTTTGCCGGTCGCAAATTCACCACTGAGAGCGATTTTTTTAAGGTTTTGGATCTCATCGCCATGGATCGTTGTTTTGCCGATGCAAATTTTAAATCCGTTCTGATCTCCGGGGTTATGGCTTCCTGTGATCATCACTCCGCCGTCCATATTGCGATGGATGACCGAAAAATAAAGAAGCGGGGTGGGGACTTGTCCGATGTCGTGGACGTCGATTCCGCACTCGACAAAGCCTTTTAGAAACTGTTCCCTCAATCGAGGAGAGCTCAAGCGGCAGTCGTAACCCAACGTCATTTTTTTCCCGCCGCGTTTAATCACGACGGTCGCTATGGCGCGACTGACTTTGTAAGCTACTTCATCTGTTAAATCGCGGTCGGCGACGCCTCGGATATCATATTCTCTAAAAATTTTATCGTTCATTTTTTGTCCAGTCTTTTAAGATAGGATTCTGATTTTTTTCTCTCCAGCCAAAGAGACATTTTTTTCTCAAGTTCATCCCCAATCATTTGGTTTCGTAACGCGTCCTTTTTTTCTTTGGGCAAGGTCGCAAAATCTGAGCTCTTGATTTCGAGCACTTTTACAATGTGATAGCCCATTGCGGTTTTGATCGGAGGTGTAAAGTCGCCCTCTTTTGTTTTGGGAATGACCGCTTTGAACTCTTTTGCAAGTTGTGAGACCGTGAACTCTCCTAAAGTTCCGCCACTTTCGATAGAAGATGTGTCATCGGAAGATTCTTTGACGAATTTATCGTAATCTTGAGGGTTTTCTTTTAAAAGTTTGTAGATCGTATTTGCTTTGGATTCTGCGGTAGCACCTTGGACACCCTTGCCTTTAGTGCCAATGAGTATATGGGCGATTTTATAAAGTTGCTCGCCTTTTTCGGACTTGGAATTGCGAAGATAGAAATGTTTCAACTGGTCTTCAGAAATTTCCATCGAAGGTCGAATCTCGCGATCCATCAGGTTTTTCCGTTCGATCTGTCGTTTGATTCCTTCTTTATAATCAGACAACGAAGTTCCCAACTGTTTGAGTCTTTCTCCGAGTTGGGCTTCAGTAATCCCATTGCGTTTGATGATCGCTCTGATTTGACCATCTACTTCCTGAGAGGTTGCCTGAAGCTCGACTTTTTTGATGTGCTGATTAATGAGTTTCTCTTCGACGAGAAGTTGCAAGACGGATTCGCGGTTGCTCGCAATTTTTGGATCAATTCCACCGAAGAGCTCTTGGAAACTTTTCATCTTCAATTTTTGTTGGAACTTATCGATGTCAGATTCTAAAATCGCTTCGTCGTTC
>CALCZU010000034.1 GCA_937903155.1 uncultured Bdellovibrionales bacterium | reverse complement strand
GTTTGCAAAAAGAAATGGTGTAAATAACAACAGAGAAAATTTTAAAATGCTTTCATGCATGCGAGACTTAGAGAATCAATTTGAGAAGTATTGCGATTCGTCAGAAGAGCCGCTTGTCTTGCATAAGAAAGTCTAAAAGTATAGCCGTCCCAAGCGAGCAGGTCTTGAGTCATAAAAAAACCGTAATTGAGTTGGTCGCTCTCGGCCAAAGTTTCGCCATCTTTAGAAAGTGTGCCTTTATAGTCTCGATTGATTCCCGCGGTGGTTCTCAAAGAATAATTCCACTGATAACCAAGAGTAAACGTGAGTCGATTTCCTAATGAAGGAGAGTAAGAACCATCTCCAAAGGTTCGCGAAAAAGGTTGAACAAGGGTCCAGGCCATTCCCAGTTTGAAATCGTAGAGTCCGTACCAAACATCGACGCCTAATTTGGCCTCGCTAAATCCTGTTCCGAAGACATCAACCAGTGTTTTTGGAGCAAGAGTTTCTCGAATGCTTCTCGAAATCGCTTGTTTGTAACCGGCAATCAACTGCACCTGGGGCAGAAAAACCGGATCGGCAATCGAGGGTAGAACAAAAGTATACCGAGCGGCGAGAGAAGGATCTCCAAAAGCGAATCGGCTGCCCTGTTCCACATGATTTAAAATCATTGGAACGGCAATCGTCGAAAATGCGCGTTCGGAGAAGCTGACTCCGGAAGAAAACGTGAGTTGATCCTTTGAAGTCACGCCGCCTGCGGTAACGTATTCCCCTTTAGAAGAAATATTTTTGTAATTGAAGGTTCTCGATTCTCCTAGGTACAGCTTCCACTTTTCATTCGGGTAAAGAATCAGCGGATCGTCTCCGCCGCTTCCACAGCTTGCGCAGGGAAGGGCGTAAGAACTAAAAAGGGCTAAAGACAGAAGAATTGACTTAAGGAACGTCAACCGAGACCTCGGCGGTATCTGTCTGTCCGTTGATTTCTGCAGTGACGGTGATCACCCAAGGGCCACCCATCACGAAGAACACGTTTTCAACGCGGATTTCATTTGGCTCCTTGCCAGATACAATTTTTTGATCATCCATCGAAGTTCCATGTCCGTGACTTGGCATATCGGGAACAAAACTAATCATTTTGACGCCCTTTAAGCTCGCATCATTCTTATCAAAAAATAGAAGCTTTGCGGTGGAGAACTTGTCAGCGACGGGACCCTTTTCCCAAGTGAGATTCACTTTAAACTGAGATTTTTTTGAGGGAACCGTACTGATTTTTTGCACATCGACAGGAGGCGTGGGTTTCTTTTCCTCTCCACAGCCCATCAAACCGATTAACGTAAGAATAATTAAAAAGGACTTCATTTTACTTCCACTCCGACTGTGAGTTTGTCCCCGTCTTCAAAGCCGAGTTGAAGATCCCATTTTCCTGTCATAACGAAACTGATTTTTTTGACGGACGCGCAATTATCCGTTTCTTGAGTAATTTGAGTGGGGGCGCTGCCGTGTCCGTGCTCGCCCATTTGCATCCACAATTTAGCGACGTTAAGTTTTCCCGAAAG
The DNA here is from genome assembly GCA_937903155.1 of uncultured Bdellovibrionales bacterium. Lineage (GTDB taxonomy): Bacteria > Bdellovibrionota > FAC87 > UBA2466 > UBA2466 > CALCZU01. Next base: position 37,245 of record CALCZU010000034.1, on the reverse strand, counting down.
ATCCGTGCAGACCGTGGCTTCTTTTGTGGCTTTGGTGACCGGTTTAGTTGCCATTCGAACTAAAACGGTTTTTCCCTGCTGAGATTTCGCTTTGAGTACGACATCGTTGCCATTGCTTTCGCAGGAGCAATCCGCAAAAGAAATTGCCGAAATTGAAATCAGGGGGAGTAATAATTTAACAAATGAACGCATTGAGACCTCCTAATGAAATTGGGGCCAACTTCCTCCTGCGGATTGCTCAAGTCAAATAAAAATAATCGGGTCGCCTATGTTCTACTTTTTGTAGTCTGTTTCGTTCATCCCAGTTCGAAAAATTCAATCAGATGTGACGGAGACGCGTTTTTAAAAGCGGTAGAAACGTCAAACTTAAATAACCGCCCGCAATTCCACCTATGACCCAGAAAACCGAATAAAGAAGTTCGGACTCGCCACCGACTAACATCAAAGCCCCATAGGAGATTGCGGCCAGAATCGAAATATTTCCAAGCTTGTGTTCTTGAACCACGCGCACTTCTTCGCGCTTCAATAGGAATGCGGCGACTGCCATACTCATTCCTAAAAACACCGAACCGCAGGCCAAGGCGCAACCGACGGATCCAAACGCCATGAAATATTCCATAATGCCCATCGATTGCGAATAGGGGCTCCAGCCCAATTGGGGGCAGAAGGAAAGCGTGACCGCACCTGAAAATAAATGCACAACAAGGATTTTAAAAAACACTTTTACAGAGTTCGGATGAAGCTCTTCTTTTACAAAAGCAAAAAGATCTTCTCGCAAAGCATCGGGAGGTGTTTTGGGCGAGGTTTTTAAGAAATCGATAAAATCCGAAAGCGGGTTTTTATTTAAAGGACGCTTCATCGGATGCTCCTTTTAAGACTTGCGATGAGACGGCTTGTTCTTTTTCGCAATGTTTGGGGGGCAATTCCTAGATTGACTGAGATCTCTTCAAACGAAAGACCTTTTTGAAAACGTTGGTTCAAAAGGTCGCGCTGTTCTTCGGGCAGATTTGCAATCGCTTTTCTAGCCTCTTCGAGAAGAGGGCTTTCGGATTCAGTTTGGGAAGGGGATTCTTGCAAACTCAATTCCATCTCTGGCGTCAGAGACACGGTTTTCTTTTTTCGGAAGTGATCGATTAGGACATTTCGTGCGATCGTAAAAAACCAAGCGACAACCGGAAATTTTTCGTTGTAGTGGTCTCGATTTTTGTGAATTTTTAAAAAAACTTGTTGGGTCAGATCCGAGCACTCTTCTGTGTTCGAGACTTTTGAATGCACGAAGCCATAAATTCTCGGAGCAAATCTGGAGTACAGCTCGGTAAATGCCGCGAATTCTCCTTGTTGATAAAGCACCATGAGACTTTCATCACTTTCGTTATGGGGTTCGAGTTTCACTTATGCGAACCCGCTTTCACTCATTAGGAATACGGCTGGAATAACCATGGTGTGACCTAATTTACAGAAGTTACGTTAAAATGCCCGAAGATTCTCACCCTCGGGCATCTTTTAAATTCGACGAAATTACTTTTTAAGAGGGGTTTTTTTAGCGTCCCCTTTATTGTGGCATTTTTCGCAGTCTTTATGGGCTTTTTTGCCATCTTTGCAATCACAATGAGTGCAAGGGCAGTCTTTGGCTTTTTCGTTGTGTTCTTTGCAATTCTTTGCGCAATCTTCCGTGCAATCACATTTGTGGTCGGGCGTGTGGTCCGCAAAAGAAGGAACGCTCATTCCAAGTCCTAAAAGAGTCATCAAGGTAAATAATGTTTTCATTCGAAAACCTCCATTTCTTATGACAGCAATACGTCCCAGCAACGAAAAGTGTGACCACGCATTAAAACCACACAAATTCAGTTACTTACCCACCTCAGGTTGGGGACGGAGGTCGATTTTTTACGACTGAACAGGTGACACATTCAAAAAAATCATCGATACCTAAAGGACATGGTTGGAGTATGGGATAGGATTTTAACGGGCAAAGCCCCTTCAAAAACATTTCGGGAAAAGGCTGTTCCAACAACGGCTATCGCCGAGTTGCGTGCTGAGTTGGGCACTCAAAATGTTCTCACCGAGCTAACTGACAGGCTCGCTCGAGCCCATGATGCAAGCATTTATCGCCTCGTTCCGGAGTTTGTCGCACGGCCTCGAAATATAAAAGACGTCGAAACGCTTTTTCGGTTTTGTCACACTCACCAAACGAGCCTCACCTTTCGAGCGGCGGGGACTTCGCTTTCGGGCCAATCGGTAACGGAAGGGATTTTAGCCGAGCTCGGACCCCATTTTCGAAAAACCAAGGTCAGGGACAACGGCGCGCTGATAACATCAGAACCTGGGGTTACGGGTGGACTCTTAAATTCGATTTTGTCACAGTACCAACGTCGAATAGGACCTGATCCGGCTTCGCTCGCCTCTGCGATGGTGGGCGGAATTGTTGCAAACAATGCTTCCGGAATGTGCTGCGGTACTCACGATAACGCTTACCAAACTTTACACTCGATGAAAGTTGTTCTCGCAAGCGGTGACACCCTCGATACCGCCAATCCAAACGCCGACGAAGAACTTCAGAAAACGCACCCAAAAATCTACCAAGGCCTTTTAGATTTGCGAGAGCGAATTCTCTCAAATCCAAAACTTCTCGCAAAAGTCCGAAAAAAATATGGGATTAAAAATACGATGGGTTATAGCTTGAACTCTTTCGTAGATTTTGAAAAACCGGCGCAAATTCTCTCGCATTTGATGGTGGGCAGCGAGGGAACTCTGGGATTTATTGCAGAGGTGACTTTAAAAACTGTCGACGAACACCCTTTTCAATCCACTTCAGTCGCTTACTTTGCAGATATTCACGATGCGTGCGCGGCGGTCGATTTTTTAGCGGCGAGTGGAGCGACGGTCTTAGAGATCATGGACTACAGTTCGCTTCAAGCTTTGAAGACCGAAATGCAGTATCCATTTGACTTGCCTCTTCAGAGTGCAGCGCTTCTCATCGAGTTTCATGAACTCGATGCGGTGAAGCTTTCCGAAAAAGTTGCCGGTTGCTTGGCAGCGATTTCTCCACAGAAGCTGCTTGCTCCCATTCAATTTACCGAAGATGCCGACGAGCGCGCCCGTTACTGGAAATTGAGAAAAGGTCTTTTCCCAAAGGTCGGAGCTCAGCGAAAACCGGGCACGGCCGTCATCATCGAAGATATATGTATTCCGCGACAAAAACTTCCCGATGCGGTCCGAGACTTGCGAGTTTTATTTAAAACCTATGGATTTGAAGATGCGGTCATCTTCGGCCACGCAAAAGAAGGCAATCTCCATTTTGTTGTATGTAATGACTTTTCAAAAACCGCGGAAGTCACTCGGTATGCGGGCTTTATGGACGCGCTCGCGAATCTCGTCGTCAATCGCTATGACGGATCTTTGAAAGCCGAACACGGCACAGGTCGTAACATGGCGCCCTTTGTGAGAATGGAGTGGGGAGACGAGCTTTACCAAATCATGCGCGAAGTAAAAGAACTTCTCGATCCGAATGGGATATTAAACCCAGGAGTTTTGCTGACGCAGGATTCTCGAGCGCATTTAAATCATTTAAAGAGCCTGCCGATGGTTTCTTCGCGAGTGGATCAATGTATTGAGTGTGGTTTTTGTGAAAAGGTTTGTCCTTCGCAAAATCTTTCTCTAACCCCACGTCAGCGAATCGCACTACAGCGCGAGCAAGCTTTTTTTAAAAACTTACGAGACCCCGAATCACGTTCGATTCAAAAAAAACTCGAAAAGGAATTTGAGTATTCTGGAATTAAAACCTGTGCCGGCGATGGATTGTGTGCTTCGGTTTGTCCGGTCGGAATTGACACCGGGGCGTTTATGCGCGAGCTCAATTCTGAAAACCACAGTCGGTTTGCGATTTCACTTTCGCTTTTGGCGGCTCAAAATGTGGGAATTTTAGTGTGGGGAGCGCGCTGGGGGCTTCGGTTTGCCAATTTTTTTAAACGAGTTTTTGGAACTCTTCCCTTTTTCCCAAAACAGATTCCACTGCCGCGGGCGGCACTCACTCAGAAACGCTTTGCGCCTTCGCCCTCGCGTTCGAAAGTTGTTTATTTCTCGGCATGTCTTTCGAAAGTGATGGGAGGTGCCTCGGAAAACACGGTTACTTCCCCGAACGCTTTAATCCAGACACTTGAGGAGTGCGGTTACGACGTGATTCCGGCATCCGAGAAAACGTTTTGCTGTGGGCAGGCTTTTCTCAGTAAAGCCTACTTCTCTGCCGCTCAAAAAGCAGCCGAAGACCTCATTGAAGTGTTGTGGAAATCTTCCAATGGCGGAGAGCATCCGATCGTCTGCGACACATCGCCCTGTACTTCGCGACTTTGGACATTGGAGAAAGAAATCACACACGCTCACAAAGATTTTTGGAAGAAACTTAAAATTTTTGATTTCCCCTCTTTTATGGCAACTCAAGTAATCCCTCAACGTGAAAAGTGGCCTCAATTAAATCGTCACCTCGTTCTTCACCCTACGTGCTCTTCCATTAAACATGGAACCGTAAAAGATCTGGTAAAAGTGGCAAAAACGTTTGCGAGAGAAGTCACGCTACCCAAAACATTCGGGTGTTGTGGATTTGCAGGAGACAAAGGATTTCGCGTCCCAGAATTAACTTTGTCTGCAACCCGTCAAGAAGGAGAAGAAGTGAGAGCGTTTCTCAATTCTCCGAGCGAAAATAAAAAAGAAATTTTTGCTTACTCAACTTGTCAAACTTGTTCGCTCGGAATGGAAGCTGCGACGGGAATGGAGTATCAATCGATTGCTTATCTTTGTCTGGATGCGTTGCAAGAATCGAATCCTGACACAAACCTCACGTAATCTTCATATTGACAGTAATTTCTTAACGGTTAACACTCATCGAGGTTTGGGAGTGGGCACATTTGCGCTGCAAATGCTTGGGGGTTTATGCAAAATAACTATCGTCTTCCGTTAGTTTTTTTATCTGCGTTATTTTTCGCTTGGGGATTTATCATTTGTTTGAATGATATTTTAATTCCGCATCTCAAACATGTTTTTGATTTGAACTACGTGCAAGCCGCACTCGTTCAGTTTTGTTTCTTCTTCGCATTTTTTGTGATGTCGATTCCATCGGGAATGATCATCCATAAAATTGGATATCAAAAAGGAATCGTCGTCGGACTGCTTGTCACGGGTCTCGGCTCCCTTTTATTTTTACCCGCAGCCTCCGTACCCTCTTATGGTTGGTTTTTAACAGCACTTTTTATTTTAGCGACGGGCATTACCCTTCTTCAAGTCGCTGCCAATCCGTTTGTGGCGCTTTTAGGCCCGCCTGAACTCAGCGCTTCGCGGTTGAATCTCGCTCAAGCTGTGAATTCATTTGGAACGACGATAGCGCCTGTTTTGGGAGGCGTTTTTATTTTAAAGGCGACGGGTCTAGATGCACAAAAATTTAGTCCTTTAGAAGAAGCGGCGGCAGTGAAGTTGCCGTATCTCGGAATTACCGCCGTTTTAGTTCTTTTAGCCGTCGTATTTTACTTTATTAAGCTTCCGAAAATCGAAGATGATTCGGCAGAATCAAAAGAACCTGGCCTTTGGAAGAAAGCGCTTCGCCGTCCCCATCTCGTATTGGGCGCAGTGGGGATTTTCTTGTATGTCGGCGCTGAAATTGCCATCGGAAGTTTTTTAGTGAGCTTCATTACTCAGCCCCATATTTTAGGCATCTCTGCAAAAGAAGCCGCTTACTATGTGGCAATTTACTGGGGATGTGCAATGGTCGGACGATTTTTAGGCAGCGCGCTCCAAACGCGTTACTCTTCTGAAAGAACTTTACTCATTGCTGCCTTCGCGGCTTTTATTTTGATTTTGGGTGCGGTGCTGACTCAAGGTCCTCTAGCGATGGCGTTGATTCTTTCGGTCGGACTTTTTAATTCCATCATGTTTGCGACGATTTTTACTTTAGGCGTTCGCGATTTGGGGCCTTTGACGGGAATGGGATCGAGTATCCTGGTCGCTGCGATCGTGGGCGGTGCCGTCATTCCGTTAGGTGTCGGCGCGCTTGCGGATTCTTTTGGCCTTCAAACGGCTCTGATTTTACCGGCTCTTTGTTATGTCTACATCGCCTACTATGCAATTTGGGGATGTCGAACGGTCAAAGAAAATTCGGAAATCGCAGTAGGACTTCAAACTCAACCTGTTTAAAAAGGAGAAATCCAATGGCACTGACTCGTGAAGATTTCGTAAAATATCAAAAGACAACGGTTTCTTATCTGAAAAGCGCCGGACTCGCGGTGACTCCAGAGGAAGAACAGCGGATTGAAATCGCGGATTTCGGTCTAGGGGAATATGAAACGACCGGACTCGGGATTCTCACTTACATCAATACCGACAGAGTGTGTGCGAAAGAACTGGTTTTACTTCCGTGGCAAACGTGTCCGCAACATCTTCACCCTCCGGTGAATGGCGCTCCGGGCAAAGAAGAAACGTTTCGCTGTCGCGCAGGGATTGTCTATTTATATGTCTCTGGAGAACGCACTGAATCTCCGATGGCAAAAATTCCAGAAAAGCGTCAGCAGTCTTACACGGTCTGGCACGAAGTGATTCTTCGTCCCGGGGAACAGTACACTATTTATCCTCAGACCTGGCATTGGTTTCAAGGGGGACCTGAGGGAGCAGTTGTTTCCGAATTCAGCACGCGGAGTACGGACGAGTTAGATAAGTTTGTCGATCCTGAAATAGAACGCGCTCCGGTCATTCAAGAATAAAGGAAGAGCCTTGAACGAAACATACGACATCATTGTAAGTGGACATCTCTGTCTAGACATGATTCCGGACATGTCTCAAGTGTCACCAGAGTCATTAAATCTCTCGGGAAGGTTGATAGAGACCGGCGCGATTGATGTTTCGACGGGTGGAGTCGTTTCAAATACAGGTCTCGCGTTGCAACGACTTGGAATGCGCGTAGGATTAATGGCAATTGTGGGTGATGACTTGCTTGGACATGTCATCACCTCCTTTTTGAATCAGCGCGATCCCAAGATGAGCGCACTTATCAAAACTGAAAAAGGAAAAGGCAGTTCTTATTCGGTCGTTTTATCGCCGCAAAAACGGGATCGAAGTTTTTTACACTATCCTGGAACCAATGCTCTTTTTGGAGCCGAGCATGTCGATTACGAAACTGTGAGCCGCGCAAAAATTTTCCATTTAGGTTATCCGCCGATCATGCCGCAGTTGATTAAAGATCAGGGATTTGAGCTTCAGTCGATTTATTCGCGAATTAAATCTGCGGGTGTCGTGACTTCGATGGATATGGTTGTTCCCGATCCCAATGGCCCGAGTGGCAAAGCGGATTGGAAAGCCATTCTTCAAAATGTTTTACCGTACGTGGATATTTTTATTCCGAGCATTGATGAAGCGCTCTACATGCTTCGTCGAAAAGATTACGATTTGTGGAAAGACGATGTGCTTTCTCATTTGACCCGTGAATATTTATTTGAATTGAGCGAAGAGCTCATTGATATGGGGGTTGTTGTCGCCGGATTTAAACTCGGTGAGATGGGAATTTATTTACGAACAGCGGAAAAATCTTCTCTTGATCGGTTATCAAAACTTTCCATCGATATCGACGAGTGGGCGGAGATTGAAACTTGGCAAGCCGCGTTTAAAGTTCAAGTGGCGAGTACGAATGGCGCAGGAGACGCGGCCTACGCAGGATTTCTCGCTGCTATGCAACGCGGACTTTCACCGGATGAATGTTTGCAATGGGCGAATGCGGTCGGAGCGTGCAATGTTGAAAAAGTCGACGCTACGAGTGGCGTGCAAACTTGGGAAGAAACAGAATCTCGTCTAGAAAACGAATGGCCGATTCGTGAAATGCGTTTGACGGGGATACGTCGTATCGATACTGTCTTACAAAACGTTCCCACATTATCATTCTAAAGGAGAAGAGAAGTCTCATGAGTAATGCATTACCTAATACAGGCAAAGTGGTGCGACTGGGTCGCGTCTTGAATCCGAAAACGAATCGCGCTGCAGTGGTCGCCTTTGATCATGGGGTGCATTTAGGAATGATTCCGGGAATTGAAAATCCTGGACAGACTCTAGAGACTTTAACCGAAGCGGGAGCGGATGCATTTTTAATTGGTCCTGGGATCGCAAGAAGATTTGCGAGTGTTTTCGCTGGAAGAGGTGCCCCGGGTATGATCGTTCGTCTCGATTGGACAAATCGATGGCGAGATACCGCGATGCTGGGAACTGAAGAAGGTCGCGGCCGTTTGATTTCAAGTGTTGAAGGCGCTGCTCGTTTGGGAGCGGATGCCGTTTTAGTTTACATGTTTGTCGGTTATGGTGATCCGAATTCGGAAGCGGAACAAATGCAACGAGTCGCGCAAGTGGCTGAAGACTGCGAAAAACTCGGCGTGGGTTGTATCATCGAGCCGATGCCGCGCGGGTTGCTTGTCGGGGAAAAATCTTATGATCCGGAATTTGTTGCGATGGGTTCAAGAATGGCCTGCGAACTCGGAGCCGATATTTTGAAAACCGATTACACCGGAAGTGCTGAAACGTTTCGAAAAGTCGTTTCGGCTTCTTTTCAACCTGTTTTGATTGCTGGTGGACCGAAAACTTCAACCACACGTGAATCTTTAGAAATGGTTCGTGGCGCGTTGACGGCTGGAGCAAGCGGGATGTTTATTGGACGCAATGTTTTTCAATCTCCAGAACCAGCTCAAGTCATGCGCACCTTTTGCGCCATGATTCATAAAAACTTAAGTATCGAAGAAGCAACGGCTTCGACACGTTAAGATTAAAAAAATGAAGTGTTAGGAAAGGCGGGGGCGCTTTTCTTAAATTGACCATGGCAAACGGGGGCACCATGAAGGCGACGATCAGAGTAGTCTGTGGAGTTCTGCTTTCCATGTGCTTGTCCGATCTTGCCGAAGGCCAGCAAAATCTTCCCAAAATCACGTTGGCGCCGGGATCTTATTCACAAGCGAAGATTACTGAGGCGCACTCGAAATCTTACGAACCGCGTGCGGATTGGGAAATTGAGTTTGTCGATCTCGTTCAAATCAATTCTTTCTCAGGCGGAAAATTTGATTCCTTCTGTCCTTTTTCAATGAGCGCTAGTGTCGATCAAAAACATTGGCTTCCGGTTTATTCGTCTGCACAAAACCGAAATCCGATTGAAATCGTCGCACGATTTTTTCGCGTCGATTTTAGAGACTGCGCTCCGGCTGTCGACGAAATTCAAATCACGACCAAGAAGCCAACGCCCTCAGAACTCGTCAACATTTTCATGGGGACCAATAACGAAGGCCCGCATTTCTCTCGAGGCAACCAGTATCCGGCCGTCCATACGCCCTTTGGAATGGCCGCTTGGAGTGTCGGAACGGTGGGAATGCAAGAGCCCTGGTTTTACGACTATAAAGATCCGTATCTCACAGGCATTAAACTCACCCATCAACCTACCGTCTGGGGTGGAGACTACGGCACACTCGATGTCATGCCCATGACTAAAGGAATGAGTACGGATTATATTCAGAGAGGCTCACTTTATAGTCGCGCGAATGAATCGGCGCATCCTTATTCCTATCGCAACTACTTAGAGAAATATAAAATTGGATTTGAATTTGTTCCTTCCGATCGCGGTGCAATATTTCAGTTCGAGTATCCCGAGGGAGAAACTCCTTATCTCGTTCTCCACGGGGTTGATTCTTCGCATACCAAAGTCCAACAACTCACTCCGAAGTCTATTGAAGGAAAAATGACTAACGGAGGTGTCACAACCTTTTTCCGTGCAGAATTCAATCGCACGATCCGAAACCTGACGAGCTCAGAAATCCTCAAGGCCGGAATCGAATTTGAATCGGACGGAAACGAAAAGATCATCCTGATGAAACTTTCGACGTCTTACATCAGCGCAAAACAAGCAGGCGATAATCTCATCAACGAATTAAAGTTGCATACGCTTGAAACTCTGAAGGCGGAAACCAAAGGCAAGTGGGAAAAAAGGCTCAACCAAATTAAAATCGAGGGCGGACGCCCTCAAGATCAGATGACCTTTTATTCGTGCCTGTACCGAGTTTTTGCGTTTCCAAAAATGCATTGGGAGCCGATAGGGACCGATTTAAATTCCTCGCAATACCACAGCCCTTTCGACGGCAAGGTTCACGAAGGAAAAAAACTTTGGACGGGCAATGGTTTTTGGGACACCTATCGGGCAGAATGGCCGCTCTTTTCCATTTTATTTCCTCACATGACAGGTGAAATGCTCGATGGTTGGGTGAATAGTTATAAAGATGGTGGCTGGACGGTGAGATGGAGCCGACCGGGCTACTGGGAGAGTATGATTGGTACGCACACAGACCTTGTCTTCGCCGATGCTTACACCAAAGGGATTCGCAACTGGGATTTCAAAACGGGGTACGAGGCGAGTGTTAAAAATGCAATGGTGCCAGGACGTGGAAATGGAACGGGTCGAGAATTTCTCGAGCGCTCTGCCTTTTTAGGATACGTGCCTTGGAGTTCTGCAAAACCTGACAATGCGGCAAATTCAAGAACGATCGAAGACAGTATTAGCGATTTCGGAATCAGCGTTCTCGCAAAAGCGCTCGGAAAAGAAAACGACGCACTTTATTTTAAGAATCGAGCCTTGGCGTACAGTAACCTTTGGAATCATTCGACGCGCCACTTCGGCGGAAAAAATGCTCGTGGGCAGTGGGGCATCGAATCCCAAGTGTTTGACCCTTTCACCTGGGGAGATGGTTGGACTGAAGGAAATGCATGGCACTATCGAGTTTCTCCCATGCATGACGGTGCAGGAATGGCGGGTTTATTCGGGGGCCGTGCTGAACTTGAAAAAGGTTTAGATGAAGTGCTAGCTGCCGATCCCCACTTCAACGTGGGAAGTTACGGAACGGTTATTCATGAGATGAGCGAAGCCTATGTCATTGGTAAAAAAGGTTTTGGCCAGTTTGCCGTCGGAAACGAACCGATTCATCACATGCTTCATATGTACGCTTACGCGGGAAAACCCTCGAAAACGCAATTTTGGGTGCGTCGCTCGCTCACCGAACTTTACGAATCGGGTTTTGGAAATGGATATGGCTTTCCGGGAGACGAAGACGAAGGAGAAATGTCCGCGTGGTATGTTTTAAACGCGATGGGCTTTTACTCTGCAGCACCGGGGCATGGGGAGTATATCCTTTCGTCACCGCTGTTTAATTCAGTGACTCTTTCGTTAGAAAACGGCCGGACTTTTAAAATCGAAGCTCCGGCAAATGATGAGGACCATTTTTATATCGAATCCGCCACTTGGAATAATCAAGTGTATGACAAACCTTATCTGACTCACGAAGCGATTTTAAAAGGTGGAACCTTAGCGCTTTCGATGAGTGCCTCGCCTTCAGACTGGGGTTCGAAGCTCGAAAATATTCCGACATCCCTCACGAGGATGGGCGAAGTGCCTAGATACAATCCAAGTCTGACCCAAGAAGCAGAAGTTCAGGGAAGCGGCGAGAATGCGCCTTTAGAAGTTTTAAAAAATCTGGTGGATGCGAACAGTGCGACGAAATGGCTCGTGCATGCACCGCAAGCGAAACTCGATTTCCGGCTAGCTTCAAGCACTGCGGCGAATTGTTACACACTGACTTCGGCCAACGATTTCCCGGCGCGCGACCCGCGCTCGTGGAAGCTTTTGGGATCGATAGATGGAACAAACTGGAAAGTTTTAGATCAAAGAAATTCTCAAACTTGGAAAGACCGACAGCAAACCCAAGTTTTTTATTTTAATAACAAAGTCGAGTTTAAATTCTATCGTCTAGAAATTTCTGAAAACTCAGGAGCTCCCGATCTTCAGCTGGCAGAGTTTGAATTGCGTCGACTGACGGCGGAATGATCCGCTTGATAGCGTGGCGCGAGGCTTGAGCGGTTTTGAAGAAAAAGTTCGAGATCTTCGGGAGTTCCTAATCCGTGCATTTGACTCGAGTCGATATCGAAAGTTTTGATGGTCTTTCCCGTAAGAATCAGTTCATTGTAGACGGGACAAACATAGAACTCGTTATTGGTGCGGATATTTTTTAAGATCATGTTCTCAGCACCTTTTACAAAATCGATTGCGTGCTTGAAATAATAGATTCCAACGGTCGCATGAGAACTAATCGGTTTCTTCTCGGCGACTTCGAGGACTTTTCCCTGAGCATCTAAACGGGCAAAGCTCCACTTCTTATCTTCGGCATTAAAGGTCAGGATAGATCCGTCACACTGAGAATCTATCGCGTCCTTCAAGTAAGTATCAATAGAAGCATCCACCCATTGATCGGAGTTAGCGAGAAGTAATGGACGCGAATGTTTTAAGTTTTCGATTGCCAAAAGAACGGTGCAGGCAGCTCCTTCGGTCGTATTTTTTACGGTAACAATCGAAGCGTCTGGAACTTTACGATGCAGAATTTCTTTCACGGGATAATTTTTCAAGTGTTCTTCGTGACAGATGAATGTGAAGTGTGAAGGGTAGAGCGTTGGTTTCACGTTATCTATCACCCACTCGATCATGGGTTTTCCCATCACATCGATAAAGGGTTTAGGATTCCCGTAGCCCGCCTGTTTAAAACGCGTGCCCAGTCCAGCCATCGGAATAACGATTTCAATTTTCTCTTGGGTTTGGGGAAGGGCATTCATTTTATTTATCTTTTCTTGGACGAAATTAAAACAGACGTCGCTTTGTTTCTTCACTTCGAGAATCGAAAGATGAGCGGCGCGTGCAGAGTCCATGCCGGGCTGTGAATCCTCAACGGCAAAGCATTCTGATGTTTTGATATTTAAAAGTTCAATCGCTCGTGTGTAAATCTCTGGGCTGGGTTTTGCACGTTTGACGTCGTCTTGGCAAAGAATGACATCAAATAGAGAGTAAATAGACATTTTCTTTAAAACGATTTCGACCGTTGCTCTTAAACTGTTTGAAACAACCGCGATTCGATAGCCTTCTGCTTTTAGTTTTTCGAGCATTTCAGAGATGGGAGCGCTTTGAGAACAGTTTTCTTCAATGAGTCGTCGAGTGTAGTTTTGTTTGAGCGTTCCGATGAACGAATGCAAACTCGCAGGCAACCGAGATTCTTGAGTCAGCATTTTTAGTTTGTCACTGGTGGGCAGGCCATTAAACCGTTTCAAATGATCTTCTCTGGATATTGCCGAGCCGAACAATGAGAGTGCATTGTTGAGAGCGTCAAAGTGCCAGTCAGCGGCGTCAACAAGCACACCATCGAAATCAAAGAGGACGGCTTTAATCATGCGGTTTCCTAAACGTTTTTTGTGAGTGAAATCCCCTGAATAGAGGATGGATCTATTTTCCTCGATTTTCTGAAATTTATCTATGTGGGCCGCAGCATTCCAAAAATAGATAATGCATCGAGTTGAAAGCGCATTTTTATGGAGTCGGAATTTGAGGTCATCCAAGATTCAAAGTAGAATTGTTTTTTTATTTCATCAAAGGAGAACATCATGAAATTCTTAATCGGAAGTTTAATCCTAGCACTTACGACCGGCGCGTTTGCCAATGAACACAAAAGCGATGCAGGCGAGGACATGGCGAAAATGATTACCCTCACTGCTGTGAGCGAAAACCACGCCATCTTAAAAGACCTGGTCGGACGTTGGAAAACAAGTTCAAAATTTTGGATGGATAAAAATTCAAAGCCCGAAGAAGCCTCGGGTACTCAAGTCAACAAACTCATTATGGACGGAAGATTTTTGCAAAGTGAAGCCAAAGGAACGGCAATGGGTAAACCGTTCACTGGAATGGGACTTCTGGGTTATGACAATATCAAATCTGAATACCAATCAATGTGGATCGACAATATGAATACCTCTTTGATGACATCTTCAGGAAGTTTCGACGGTGCTTCTAAAACGTTGAACGAAAAAGGAACGGGTTCGTGCCCTATGACGGGCGAGAAAAACCGCGTGTTCCGTGGCGAATGGCGTTTTGTGGATAAGAAAAACTACGTCTATTCTTTGTACTCGAACGGCAAAGACGGCGCTGAATACAAGATGATGGAAATTACCTACAAGAAAAACTAGTGAATAGCGGCGTTTAGCACCGCTAGTTGGCAAAGTTTGAGTCTCCAGTTAGAAGCTTTTTTATGAATAAAGGCATTCTTTTTCTCGTGGCAATTGTGATTGCGGTTTTGGCTTGGAGTTTTATTCCGAAGAAGGCAGCGTCCGTGGGCGCGCCTTCCCCAACGCCAATCGTTTCGAAAGCGTCTGAAGCTCCCGTCGAAGTGGTGCAAGCGCAGCAGCGGATGATGATGGCGCCGAGGCAGCCATTAGAGCCTCTGAAAGGAAACGAAGTTTCTCCCGAATGTCAGACTTTTTTCGACGATATTCGGAGGGTCGACTTAAGCCAAGCGGGAGAATTTCCTCCAAAAGGAAATCTTTTTCCTAAAGGCGAACGTTGTTCAAAGCCCAACGCTGCTTTAGAAGCCTTGGATGCGAAATACCGTGAATCGTGTCTCAAAGTCGCCGGAAATAATGAGGTGACAAAAGATCAATACCTGCAAATGCTTCCGCAATGTTATTTAGCCTTCTTTCAGTACCGTGCCCAACTCACCGATTTTTTGACGAAGGATAAGAAGCTTGAAGAGATTAACGACCCCCAAGTTCTCGCCGATAAGCTCATGACGAAAATGATTGAAAACCCCGCGCAGGCGGCCGAAATTGCCGAGAGACTGAGTCTTCTCGAACCCAATTTTTATCCTGCAACCAAAGCGGCTTTAATGTCGCGTTTTATGGATGCCAATGATCCGAAAAACGCGAACGATCCCGAAAAAGCGAAGAAAGTCGATGAACTCATCAAACGCGCTGAGAGCCAAAATCCTAAGGACGCGAGCGAACTTTTTGAAATCGAGATCATGTCTCAGAGAACTCGTGGCGCTTCAGCGGGTGACATTGAAAACCGAGCCGCTGATTACTCACGTAAGTATCCCGAAAAAGGTGTGGGTCCCTATTACTCGGCTTGGGGGCTGCTACAAAAAGGCGACAAAGCGGGAGCGATTCAATCCTTAAACGAATCCATTCGACGAGAACCCTTAGAAGCTCGATTCCGGGAAACACTTCGTAAAGTCGAAGCGGGACAAATTGATGGCGCCTTCGAAATGACTGCGAAGTTTGGACTCAATCCACAAGAATTCTACAAGCCATAAAAAAACCCGCCTTCAAAAGATTTGAAGACGGGTTTTAAAAATCAAACTAGATTATCGGCAAACTAATTGCCATTGATATACGTTTTGAAGTTGGTACTGAGGACCAAAGATAGTGTTCACAAGAACATATTGCTGGCCAACGAATACGTTTTGATAAGTACAGACAGGTGGACGATAGATCACAACTGGCGGTGGATAAGGATTGACTGGCACAATGACGTATTGAGCAGCCGATGGTGTTGAAGCCGTTACTCCCACGAGCAACATAAGACCCATAAACATTTTTTTCATATTTTTCTTCCTCCAAAAAACCCAAACAATTTTGGGAGTGCGACTTTTTTGACTGAGGTAGTCGGAAGAGTCAACGAACCGGGTAGCGTCCATTGACAAAAAATAACGCCCACTGGCACCACATCCTTGTTGCCAGTAAGCTCACAATTCCAATAAGATACTGCGTTGCATATTACTTGCCGTGTGGAACCAATCGAGTTAGTCAGTGGCATGGCCGAAGCACCCATCACCGCAAGACCCCACGTTTTTTATGTGCGTCCCGCTCCGGGCTGGCTCGAGCTGGTTCTGGATGAGGTGACGTCCATCATTCAGTCTCCGCTGCAAAAATATAAATTCGAACCGAAAATTACGCTTTTAAAAAGCACTGTAAAAGTTCACCGATGTGATTGGCGACAGGGTTTAGAGCTCCTCATGCGATTGACGACGGCCCACGATGTGGAGTGGCTCGTTTTAGAATCGAAATGCAATCAGTGGTCGGAAGTGGATGCAATTTTGGCTCGCGTTCCCTGGGATTCAATCCTCCCCAATCGGGGTGTACCCGTGCATGTTTCGGCAGATGCTTCGAATGGTTTCACGACGGCTTCAGGAAAATTGCGAGACAACTTTTGCAGAATTGCAGAAGTGAAGCATGTCTCCGAAGGGGCAGATTTTCGATTTAAGATTGAACTCCGGGGCGAGATGCTCCGAATTTTAATTAGCCTGGCCGGCGATCCTCTTTACAAGAGGGGGTACAAATCCAAGATGACGGCGGTAGCACCGTTGCCTGAACATCAAGCCGCTGCGTGTGCGCGTTGGGTTTTGTCAGATTTAGAAAAGGATACAAAAATCGAAACCGTGTTTGTGCCCTTTGCGGGCTCCGGGACCTTGGGTTTTGAAACGATTTTGGCTCTCAGTGGAGGCGGGCCGGGGTCGTTCCGGAGGCAATTCGCTTGCGATGCGTTTCCAGCTACCCCTGCTGCGACGATGAAATTTTTAAGGCAGAAACTTCGCGAACGTTTGAATCAATTTCATCCGCCGAAAGTGATCCTAAACGACTTTAACTCGAGCGCGATTGCTATTTTGGATGAGAATATAAAAGGTTTTAGCGAAAAAACGAATTTTGAAGTGATTGAGGGGGACGTCTTTGAAACCAAAATTGAGTTTCCATCTACAGGTTCAATCCTCATCCTTTTAAATCCCCCCTATGGCAATCGTCTCGCGCAGGATTCTTCCATTGAAGATCTTTATTTTCGCTTGGGCGGTTACCTCAACAAATTTAACCAAACGGACAAGGGCAGGGTTTGGGGCGGTTGCATTTGCCCGGACGAATCGAGTTGGAGAGCTTTTTTAGAATCTCTCAAAGCAAAGTCTGTGAAGACCCGCCATTTCACTCACGGTGGAAACGAAATGCGAATCGTTAAATGGGCAGATGTGGTAAAGTAGTGCCGATTAAATTTAAAGGAGTCGATAATGTCTTGTGCCTGTGGAACTAGCCTCAGTTTTCAACAATGCTGTGAACCTTTTTTAAAGGGAACTTCACTTCCCGAAACCGCTGAGCAGCTCATGCGTTCTCGGTATACTGCGTTTACCCTGGCCGATATGGCGTATGTTGAAAAAACTCTCGCCCCTGAGTCCAGAAAAGATTTTGATGCGGAAGAAACGAAGAAATGGGCCGAGCAGGCGAAATGGAAAAAGCTTGCGATTCTTTCTACTAAAAAAGGCAAAGCATCAGACACCGAAGGCATGGTGGAATTTAGCGCATTTTATGAGCACGAAGGAGACGACCTTCAACACCATGAAGTGGCCCAGTTTCGAAAAGACAAGGCAGGACAATGGCTTTTTATTGATGGAGATGCCCATACCCACGCCGCGGATGAGGATATTGAAAAAGCCCACGCCACCCCTGTGACGGTTAAAAGAACGGCTGAAAAAATCGGTCGGAACGATCCCTGTAGTTGTGGGAGCGGAAAAAAGTACAAGAAGTGCTGTGCTTAACATTTTCATAGGAGCTCATATGAATCACAAAATCGTCAGTCGCGATGAATTTGAAAAGACTCACGCTGAATTTTTGAGAGCCGAAAAAGAGTTAACTCATCGAAGGGATCAGCTCGCCAAAGAACGACGAGAGCTGCCCTGGAGATTGGTTGAAAAAAACTATCAGTTTGAAGGGCCCGAGGGAAAAGTTTCTTTGTCGGACCTTTTTGACGGAAAGAGCCAACTCATTGTCCAACACTTTATGTTGGGACCGGGTTGGAAACAGGGGTGTGAAGGTTGTTCGTTTATGGCGGATCACGTCGATCCGATTCTGATTCATCTGCTTCAGAGGGATGTCAATTTTGTCGCTATCTCTCGCGGCAGCCTCGCCGAGATAGAAAGTTACAAAAAGAGAATGGGATGGAAGTTTCCTTGGGTTTCGTCTTCTCAGACCGATTTTAATTTTGATTTCAATGTTTCTTTTACCGAAGAGCAAAAGGCGCAAAACAAGATCTTTTACAACTATCGCGAAGAGAAATTCATGGGAGAAGAACTTCCTGGAATGAGTACTTTTATCAAAGATAAAGACGGAAAAATTTATCACACGTATTCCACTTTCGGCCGGGGAAATGAGCAAGTGATGGGGACTTATGTCCTTCTCGATATGCTTCCCAAAGGACGTGACGAGGAACCGTTCAAGACACATCCGATGGAATGGGTGCAACGTCACGATGATTACGGAAATTCTAAGAAAACCGACTGCTGTCATTAAGCGACTGAAGTCAATGCCGCAGCAGGGCTAGTCACATCGTTTTTTGAGATCCATAATCGCCCCAACTTTGAGAAGGAGATTTATGTATCAACACACCGTTCCTGTTTTCATGAAAATGTTGTCCAATGTCACCAAATGGTTGGATAAAACCGAAGCTCACGCAAAATCGCGAGACGTCGAGGTGGAGCAATATTTAACGGCGCGCTTAATTGCCGATCAATATAACTTAATCGAGCAAATTCAATCGACCTGCGATGCTGCAAAATTTTGTACTGCGAGACTTACCGGCAAAGAAGCTCCAAAACACGAAGACAATGAAAAAACGATCACAGAAATCAGACAGCGCATTCAGAAATGCATGTCGTTTTTAGAGTCTGTAAAAGAAGAAGACTTTAAAGGGTGTGAAACTCGTAACATAACGCTGCCCTTTTTGGAAAACAAAAGTTTTCAGGGAGCTCAATACGCGGTGAATATGGCGATTCCCAATTTCTATTTCCATTTGATGACAACATATTCAATTTTGCGCAGTAACGGCGTCGACGTCGGTAAGATGGATTACATCGGAGCTTTTTAGAGGAAAATAAAAAGGCTGCCGACATCTTGTCGGGAGCCTTTTCCATTCGACTAGAATTCTACTTTATTCAAAACGTCTTCCAAGATCTTCACAAGATCAGCTGTGTACTTTTCGAAACCAGGACCCATTTTCCCGGATAAACTCACAACTTTGTGATTGATTTGGAAAGTGTCTTGGACAGGTGCTGGAGTTGGGCTGGGGGCAACAGCTCCTCGGCAACCGACGGCATCACTGTGAACGCCGCAGATTTTTTGTCCGGTCGACTTTGACCATTCGGTGATAAATTTCTTGGCTTGCGACGTGTGGGTTGCGGACAAGTAGCTCGTGGTTTTGATATCGCCGCGACTATTGGTTGCAATCACAAATCGGTCGCCGGTTGCTTTGTTCACTTTAAAAGCAGGACCACCCGAGTCGCCGTAGCAAAGTGCTGCTCCACGGTTTGTGATGATGTCGTTATTTGTGCCGCTTGGGATGGATTTCACAAACGCTTCACCGATTCGGTAAGTGCCATCGTTTCCGCCGTTACCGGGGGATTTGATGCAACCGTAACCGCTCAAGAGAACTTCATCGTTCACTTTCACAAGCGTTTCATCGATGTTAATTTTTTCGTAAACAATTCCAGTGACTGGTTTGTCGATAACACACAGAGAATAATCTGCTGTGGAATTGTTTTTATAATCTTTGCTGGTTTGACAAGTGGTTTTGTACTTGTTGGGTCCTACCGAGAAAGTAAATCCTGTGATTCCTCTTACACAATGAGCGGCGATGAATGCGGTTCTTTCGCCCACAACGGTAGCCGTACAAAGCCCGCCGCCTAAGTTTGCCCAAACGGAAGCTGGGAATTCTTTTGGATCCGCATCTTTTCCGTTAATGAGTCTGAGTCCATCTTCTGCGTTTGCAGTCACTGTTAACAAGAGTAAGCAGTGAACTACGATTGCTTTAATTAGTTTCATAAACATCTCCTAGATTTTTTTTTCGTTACAAAGCACTCATCGGAGAGCAAGAAAATACGATGAGCGGTGGAAGTAGTCTCCGTTAACAAGCGAGAATAAAGGTTCTTGGAATCGTAGCTAGTAAACTCAATTGTGTAGGAAATGTGTCGAAATTTTGAGGGTGTTAAAAATTCCGAAGACTAGATCACGCAACGAAAAAGGGTGTGATACGAACCTTCAATGGCGCGATCTTCGGCGATTTTTAATCCCGCTTTTTCCACGCATTTTTGCATGTCTTCTGAATGGTACATCTGGCTGTTTCCATTTGCGAGACAAGTGAAATAGAGCGACGTTTGCTGCAAGCAAAAAGCAGCGGTTTGATTGGCTTGTCTATCCCAGTAAGTTTCTAAGATATAAAGGGATGAGCCTTTGGTCATCGCTTTTCGAGCGCGCTTTAAAATCGAAGTAATTTCTTTGGGAGAAAAGCAGTCTAAGAACTGACTCATCCAAATGACGTCGTAACCTTTTGGAAATTTTTGCTTCGAATCCAGAACGTCGATTTCGTACCCTTTGATTCTGCCTTTCGGACGGGCCATCGAAAGTTGTCCCGGAAGATCTGCAATCGTTACTTTCACCTTCGAGTCATATTCCGTGCAAAGTTTTGCCCATTTCCCGGTGTTGCCGCCAACGTCTAAAATCTTTTTTGGACGTTTTTCAAAAACAATCGGAAGGGCTTTTGGAAAGGCAAGATCCGAGTAGTAATGGTCAAAATCAAACCAGCTTTTTTTGACTTGGGGATCGAGCTTCGAAAGACCTTCGTAAATCGTTTTCCATTTCCCCAGTTTTTTCAGTCCTGCGGGTTTGCGCTTCTTAATCGATTTATCCAGATGGAACATTCCCGCATAACAAACGTCGTGGGTGAAATCCATATTTACGCGAGTCATCGGATCAAACAAGAGCATGTAGGCCGTCTTCGTTGTTACAAAGCGCTGGTTTTTGTACAAAAGCAACCCGCTTCCTAATCCTGACTCTAAAAGGACTTTCACTCCATATGCAGGTACTTTCATTTTTTTCTGCACTTCGGCGAGAGTGGCGCCTTCGGGACCTTTAGACTGAATAAATTTTAAGATGCCCGTTTTGCAAAGGAGCCTTGCCGCTTGAAATGCAATAGGGGCGAAAGCCAGTTGTTGCGCTTTTTCATTTGCTTGTACATTGGTGAGTGAATCTTCAGAGAAATAGTGCATGCGCGATACTTTATTTTTTTCAATGGCGAGAGTCAAATCTAGCCAAGGAAGTAATAAAAAATCCCCTAAAATCTTAAGACTCTCGGGGATTCAAAAGACTTAACCTTGAACGGCGAGTGCTTTAACTTTTTTAACGACGCAAACTGCATCTTCGATTTCTTTGAGAACCACTGAGTAGATAAACGTTCTCGTGGCACCTTTAGAACATTTCACAATAACCGAATAAGTTTCCTCGTTGCGCCCCGTGAGTTCAGGATCCGTAGAACTGGCTTTGCAAAACTTTCTCATTTCAGGGTTTGCTTTAAAGTAGTGATCCAAAGCAGCCGTATTCGCGATTGAGTTCCCATCTTCACAGCCCGCAAAAAGCTGAATGGATGTTATTGCTAGAAGTGCGAATAAGAATTTAGTCATGATACCTCCCATGGATTGATTCGATTGTTTTACTCGTCGTTGTCTTTACAAACGTAGACGTAATTAAAAAAACCTTCGCCGCGCGCTCGGATTTGGAGAAGCCCGGTCGTGGATTTTTTTAAAAGCTCTTTATCGACCATGACGACATCTTGATAGTCGACGTTGTTACCTTTGTATTGAAGGTAGGTTTTTCCGTCGCGCCCTTCGACTTCAGAGTTGTAAGAGGGGTAAGTGCCATCGTATTCGATTCCGCTGGTAACTTTCACCGTCTTTACAGTCACTTCTTTTTTTGTAATTTTTACTTTAAAGACCGAACCTTTGGTGTCGGAGCTCTTCGTGGATCCGAAACAGACTTTTTCTGCTGCAAAACTTGTTTGAGTGCCCGCGATTAAGGCGGCAAAACCAAAAAGATAGAACCCATATTTCATTTCAAAACTCCCTTGAATCGTTTTATTGGCAATAGCGCGAGAGCAGAGCTATGAACAAGTAAACAGATTTGAAGTGTGAACAAATGAAAACAGCAGAAAGATTCGAATGATAAAAATTCTCGCTTTACTTTTAGTTTCAACTCTTGCGCACGCGGATATTTACACGCGAAATCTTCTTCCCTTTGGAGAAATGGAAGCATTTACCGGAAATACCGGAACGGGTGGGGGACTCCTCAGCTCTTCGGCAGTCTATTACAATCCCGCGGTCTTGACTCAAATCGAAGAACCGAGGTTGGCAGTCAGTGCGACCAGTTATGTCCAGTCGGTAATTAGCGCTGAATATACTTTTAGTAAGGATTTTAATAATCTTCCATTTCGTGTTTCAAGCTTTCAATCGGTTCCAGGAACCGTGGCTTCTGTCTTTCACGGTAAGGATTTTACCTGGGCCTATTTTATCTTAGTTCCAGAGTCTCTTCAGTCGGACGCACAGTTTTCTTTTGGAAGTTCAGAAACAGAGATTTCAAGTTTTTCGAAGCAATCAGCCAATGATATTTGGGGAGGGCTTTCGGGAGCCATTCCGTTGTCGGAGAATTTCTCGTTAGGTGCAACTTTCTTTGCCGCTCGTCATGAACTCTCTCTCATCAATACCCAAAACGTGTCTTTTAAAACAAAACCCAACACAGCCGCCTTTAGCCAATCGTATTTCTCCGGAAGTTCGATAGAGGTCTCGTGCATTTTAGGATTGAGTTATCGCTTGGCTTCTTGGGCAAATTTAGGACTGAGAGTTCAATCGCCTTTTCTTCACATTATTGGAAATGGTTCGGGAACGATTTCTGTCAATAAAGTTGAGAATGGAATTCTTAGCCAGACGGGTTCTCATGAAGACAGTTTAGATGTGAATTATCAACTTCCCTTAGATTTTACTCTGGGCGGTACCTTTTGGCTCACCGACAAAATTCAAGTTTTGGTCGATACGAGTCTTCAGACGCCTCTGACTTACAACTCGATCGAAAAATCTAATCAATTTGCAAATCGTCAGAGTACAAGGCTGACGCCTCGATTTAATCTAGGGGGTCTCTACCATTTGCGCCCTGACTTTTCGTTGCAGGGAGGTTTCTATGCGATTCCTTCTGCGGCGAAAGAACTGTCAGACGGAGATTCCTCGGCTTCCACCTTTTACGGGACAACTTTGGGGGCGAGTTATCTCGCAGGCAGGGTGAAGAGCAGTCTTGGAGCGTTTTTTATTTGGTCAAATCACGATTCACAAAATGCGCTTTATACAATGAATCTGAAAACGCGAGTTTACGGAGCTCTTCTGACAGTCGCTTATTTGTTGTAAACAACGCTCGGAGTAGGCTATCAGAATAGAATGAAAGACGAAGGAATCGCCGATAAAGACAAAGTCCCGACCTATGAGAAAGAGTTGAGAAATTTTCATCTCACTTTTCGCGATGAATTAAAGGAGATGATTGATTCCATTCCGGAGAAGGCTCCCGCTTCGATTTTGGATTTAGGATGTGGAGACGGGTTTTATACCGAGCTCTTACATGAGAGGTTTCCCAAAGCGAAAATTACCGGTATCGATCCGAATCGAGCGTTGCTTGGAATGGCTAAGCAAATAGGTTTGAATCCTCAACTCATCCAATTCGTCGAAGGGAAATTGGAAGAGCTTGCTCATTTGAATTCCCAATTTGATCTCGTCTGGTGCGCTCAAAGTCTTTTTAGTCTTCCGGATGAGAAAAAAGCGATTCGTCAGATGAGAGATGTTTTGAAGCCAAAAGGATCTCTTGCGATTTTAGAGAACGATTCGGTTCATCAACTCTTGCTTCCCTGGCCGGCAGAGATGGAACTCTCAATTCGCCGCGCCGAATTTTTAACTCACGAGGCGGAGACCGGGCGGACACAACGGTTTTACGTTGCGAGAAGACTCCCGCAGCTTTTTAATGAGGTGGGATTAAAAAATATTCAGTTTCGAACCCAAGCGATTGACCGTATGGCTCCGCTCGACCCGAAACTTTCTTCTTTTTTAGCCTCCTATCTTGAAAAGCTTGCTCTATCCGCGCGAAAACATTTAAAGGCTGAAGAGTTTAGAAAAATCGAACCGGTGCTGAATTCGTCTCACGATTTATATCTCGAAAAGCAGCCACTATTTACTCTGTCTTGGGTCAATGTTCTTTGCTACGGAACGCTTTGAAAATTTGAGACAGTGCGTGGCTCATTTGGAGCAACGTTTTGTTGCGCTTCTTCGTCCTTGAAGATTGTAAAAAAGGGTACTCCACAATACAACGCCCTTGATACCGAACGCTTTGAAAAGGAAAAATCATGAAATATTTTATCGTTGTGGGAATGCTTCTGATTGGGACGGAGTCTTTCGCCTCATGGCAAAAGGAAACGGTTGTCACAAATTGTTTATGGGATGACTTTGACAGTTTTAATACCCGATACAAAGAAGGAATTTTTACTTATGTCCAAGGATTTAAAAAACAGCGTACGGTTTTCGTGGAATATTATTATTCCCACAGCCCCCGTCCGTATTTCACTGAGACTCGGGTCAAAGTGACTGACGGATCGAAAGTCTTTACGGAGAAAGAAGAAGATGGCGACCGCTATACCCTCGCTCGCACGGTGCGTACTTTCTTAGATCGAGTTAAACCTGACTCCCGTTGCGAGTGAGAGGATTGGAGAGACTTCGAAATCAACGAAGTAGTCATCGAGTATTCTACTAGGAACCCGATGGCTTTTCGATTGGAAAGTCACGGGGGTTCTGTGTTTGGCATGATAGAGTGCGCCTTTACTTAAGGCGTTATCATCGATCAAAATAAAATGATTCCATGCCCAGAACGTTCTATGCATTTCTTATTTTCTTGTTCGCAGTTCAGTTTTCCTACGCAGCGGATGCGTTGCCAGGAAAAAAATGCCCCGAGCTTGTGAAACTGATTTGGAAGAACGGGTTTCGACCCATCGAAAAACCGCCGCCTCCTCGAGCTCCTCAATCTCTTGACCCACAAGCAAAATGGAATTTGCTAGGATCGGGAATTATGGGCGGTACCGTCTACCGTGTGACGCCCAACGATGGAAGAGCGAGCTATGTCATCAAACTTTATAATTCTCGAAAAGTTCTGGATAACGACTTAAAAGTTCTCGAGATCTTAAAAAGTGCATTTGTCCAAGCGAACGTCTCGCCTCCCTTTGGGATCATTGGCCACGAAAAAATAGAACCTCGTATTGTGAAGCTGACCGATCACAAAGGAACCACTGTCTCCGCAGCTTACGAACAGCTGAACGGCCCTGGTAGAAGACAGTTGGCCGAAGATTACAACACTCGTGTCGGCCAGGCCCTGACTTTACTCGAGGCTTGGGCAGCTCAAGAGAGCAAGCAGGAAAGAAAGACTGAGATTCTTCCCGATTTGGAACCGGACGAAAAGAAAAGAGAGGACATCAAAGCGAATCGAGTTTTGCGATCCACCTCGGGAACGATCGTTCAAACTGTGGGGAGCGAAAAAACCATCCGCAATTTTACTTTTAAGCCGGATAATTTTGTCGTCGATGAAGAGGGTGCGATTTACCTCATAGACCCTTTTTAAGAACGGATAGTGGTAACCCAGTTTCCGAAAGAATCTTTGCCCCCCCGTTGATTTTGAGAAAGTCTCTTATAATTCTTGAAATCGACGGGGCGCATTTTGCAAAACTTATTTCTGAATATATTTCTGTTCAATTAATCGACCGCAAGCGGAGAAAATTTTAAAAATTATGCGTGAGAAAATTCGCTCATTGGTGCAATGCTCAGATTAACTTGTAAGTGAGAAGTGCCTGTATGTTTCAAAAAGATACAGTTTGTTCGTCATTAAATGTTTCGAATACGCCGGATTGCCTAAAGATTCTTAATTACTGCAGATGAAGTTTTTAATCGAAAATGTCATCGGGAGTTTCGTAGCAAACTCAACAAACAATCCAACCAAATTTAAAAACTTGTCTAACCAACGTCTGACAATCTTGGAGAACAGATGTAATATTATTGCCTGCAATAAATGCAATTCCGCATTTATAAAATACAAAAGATCAAAGGAACATATGACACATCAACGAAAAAAATCAAACATCATTCTGGTGCTAGCAACTTTTTTTGCAAGCGTAACATCTTTTGCAACCAGTCTAGTTCCGGCCGACACTTTCAACTTATTAGCTCCCACAGTTTTTGGTGCGCATAATTTGGAAAATTTGCCATCGGGATCTATTGTTTTTGACTCGGAAGACCAAAGATTCAAAGGAAAAGTCGGTTCAGTATGGCAATCGTTGTCTCGTTCCAGCATCTACCTAAATGTCACAACGACATCTAGCACTAGCTATACGATGACTGCAAGTGATGAAGCAGTTATTACGACGAGCGGTTCCGCGACGACAGTTACACTACCAGCAGCATCTAACTTCAAAGATGGACGTTTGCTTCATGTGATTAGTGATGGTGCAGGTGTGGTGACGATCAACTCAAATTCAACAATACCGGATACTATTTCTGACGGATCAGCTACAACGATGGTACTCCAGGATAAAGGGGAAGCAGTCACTTTCCTACTCAGCGGAACTAACTGGTACATCGTTGATAGGAAATTTAGCGGACAATGGATAAATGACAGCAGTTGCGCAAACTTTGCTCCGACGAACTTCGGTACAGTAACGACAATGGACTGCCGATACCGTCGTGTAGGCGATTCTGCTGAAGTAGAAATGTCATGGACAAACGCCGCTGTCTCCGCATCCCCCGCGTCGGTTACTCTAAGCTCGGCATTTGCAGTTGATACTTCAAAAATGACATCTACTGCGAACGTTACCATTCTTGGCTATGGAAACAGTTTGCAAACTGGGCCAGATTTACTCAATGGAAACAGAAGAACCTTTTATGCTTTCTACGACGGTTCAACAAACAATCAAATCTTCTTTGGCGCTGAAGCCGTATCGAGTGCCTACGCCAAAGCAAATTCCAATAGTTTCAGCGTTGGTAATAAGTCGACAATCAGGTTCACCTATCCTGTATCTAACTGGAAGTTCTAGTAACTAGTGCTGCTTCCTGCGGAGTAATAACTGGAGGAAGCAGCGTTTTTTTCCTCAAGGTGTTGCGGATAGCTTGCCGCGTTATGGCGTGCATCAAAATTATAGAGACGTCTTCACAGAACGTGATTATTGATATAACCTGTCTGGGTTTAGCGGAACGCGTCCGTAAGACCCGTAGTTTAATTGGTGTTTTTGGCTATGGTTAAGTTACCGTGTGGAGAACCAGCACATTGCAATCATTAAAAACTGAAGTCAGAGAACTCGTTATTCGAAAAATTAATTCGTTGCCTCACGGATTGTTACGATTTGTACAAAACAAGATTGTTTACGAACCCAAGATTAGAGAGCTAAAAAAGTTGGGGGAAGGCAATCCTGGGAATGTTCCCATTTTCGATGCAATCTTTTTTGAGGTCCGTACCCGCTGCAATAGTCGATGTGCATTTTGCGCAGCCTCAATTCAAAATGAAACTCGTGAGGATGTCTCTTTGCCGTTCGAGCTCTATCAAAAAGCGATCGATGAATTGAGTGAGATGAATTATTCGGGGAGAATTGCTTACCACGTTAATAATGATCCGTTGATCTTTCGTGAACTTGAAAAGTTTGTCGATTATGCGAGAACGAAAGTTCCCAAAGCTTGGATACAAATCCTTACGAACGGGAAAGCGCTCACCCTAGCTAAGGCAGAGGCGCTCATTAAAGTCGGAATTAATGAAATTACGGTAAATCACTACAATGATGATTTCTCGGCTCCTCTTCCTAAAGTTTTACAAGAACTGCGTGAAGCGGTTCTCCTAAAATACTTTAAGGCCGACGAGATTGTAGCCCGCCTTCCGAAAGACTATAAAGAAAAGAAAGTTTTTCTATTTGCTGTTAACCGCAGGCGGTTGAACGAAGTTTTAATGAGCCGCGCGGGAACGGCGCCAAATAAAAAAGAAGTTTCTGAGATGCCGCGCGGTTTTTGCCAGTTTCCGTTTACTCAATTCAATGTGACTGCCGACGGACGAGTGAATAAATGCTGTTCCGATCTCTTTTTCTCGGATGTGATGGGCAATATCAAAGACCAGTCCATTCGCGAGATCTGGTTTGGAGAGAAACTCAATAAAGTTCGAAAAGAACTATTGCAAGGAAATCGTAAAGCTTTCGAAACTTGCGAGAAATGTGACTTCTACGGATGCAAGAACAGTCCAAATAAACTTGTCCAATATTTTATGACGGCTACGCGAGAGCGACTGAACTGAGTAGTCCTTTCTAAATTACTGCATATTTGACTGCGCCTGTTCGCACGCATACAACGACGCAAAACAATGGAACGCCCAATAAATAAAGCAAAAAACATTCTTCTCGTGATCTGCATTAGTTTTCTAGCGGCGTTCGCAGCTTTGTCTGCTTATTCGACCACGGTGAATTTTTCAAAACGTTGGCTGATTACAAGCTTGGCGGCGGGTTTAGCTACAGGTGTACTGTGTTATGTTTATCGAATAAAAAATCAGAAGGTCAAGGATCTCACCTGCCTTTTGCTTTTCTGGATAATTGCTGGAGAAACGGTATTCCAGATACTCGCGTTTTTTTTTCTTATTCCCGGCCTGAATGTATTTTTTTTCACTCCATTCGGTCGACTTTACTGGACCCAAGAGGGTAAGAGCAATTCCATCTTAAATAGATATTCCTGGAATTATCCCCGAGCCGATTTTAGCAAATCGGCTGGGAGGCGCGTTCTACTCATAGGAGACAGTTTCATTGAGGCAATTCAAGTATCAAACAATGAACACTTGGGAGTAAAACTTGAAAACTCATTGAATTTGGGAGACCCCATATTGAAATCTGAGGTAATTGGATTAGGTGCAAGTGGTAACGGCCCCGCTCACTACTATGAATATTTGAGGCTTTCTCGTAATTATTATGATCCTACTGATGTAATAGTGTTTGTGTATCTTGGTAACGATTTCAGAAATCTGTTGCCTAACACCCAACATACCGCACCCGGCGATTACATCTATTACGAACTGATCGAAAAAGATGGCTTGAGGGTGCATCCTGGTAGTTTGGGGAATGTGGAATATCTCGAAAAAAGTTGGAAGAGATTTCATTCCAGTTTTGTTCCCGAATTACCTCGAACAGCGCTGACACATGTCTTTTCGCTCAACATCGCTACAACAATTTTTGAAAGGATTAAGCTGAAGTTGGCGTCTGCCCCAACCTCGAGTAGCAACGAAAAATCGGAAAGTATTCATAAAGAACTAATTCATAGAGGCCTCGACGATTTTATTTTTGAGAAGAAAAAAACGGAAAACTCTGTGATATCCATGAAAATGACCAAACTCCTTCTCCAGAGAATGAAGAAAATTTCAGACGAGGCTGGGATAAAATTGACGGTAGTTACAATCCCAGTGTTCCCCTCTGTTTTTTTTAAAGAGAAAAGTATTCCTTGGTCGCTTGACTACCCATTGCATGATTTTTTGCTTCCTGAAAAGGAACTTACCGTTTTTTGCAAAGAAAATGACCTCGGTATTGTGACGCTTGGGACAATAATGCACGAAGAGCAAATTCCGCGGGAAAAGGTAGCACGAATGTATTTCGAGGAAGGACTCGGACATTTTACGAGCGAAGGGCATACGTACGCTTCGGATCATATTTATCAAAACCTGTATTCTGGTAGGACCCCGACGAGCGTTAGAAAAAACCGTTAGAGGCGAGAGTCAACAACTGAAAGATAATGGAGCCGGAAGTAGAAACTAAGATTTTGGCACTTTCGGGCTTCGTGGAAATCTATTTACGGTTTTGCGTAAGAGGTGCAAACGCTTTGGATCATTTTGCACGATTCGCCGGCACTTTCGTTCTCGCATTTTTTTAAAGCTAGGGCTTCCGATTCTTTGCGACTGACCGAGAAATACCAGGCGGTGCGAGAGAAGTTTGTTTTTGAAACCGCAAGGGCGAGACAGCCATTTCGGACCCACGATACAGAATAACAATCCGATTTTCCGCATTTTGCCATTGCCGCAGCTTCGGCATCCGATGCTGTCAAGTGTTCCCAAGAGGCTCCAAATTTTCCGGTCTCATAAGAGTAAACGATGGCGCCATAACGATCGAAAGAATTGGGCGATGGGGATTTATAGACGTAACGATCTCGCCATTGTTTGTAAGTTTCCTCCGGAAAATGTAATTTTTTCGAAATCTTGTAATCGTAATCTAAGCCTTGAGTCTCGAAAACTTCGTGGGCAACGAAGGCCCCCAGGTCGAAGCTATTTCTTTTTTCGATCGCATCTGAATATTTCTTTTGGTCGAGAAGTACGAAGAATTTTCCCGGTCTTTGGGGGTCTTCCAAAACTCGGCCTACACTGGGAAGAGAGGCATCGGTCACATTGACGACAAGCTCTTTCACCCCTTTGGCGAAGATATCGATCTCTTCCCACAGTAAAGGTCTATTCCGTCTTAAGTGGCTTAGAAAAAACTCGGCCCGGTGATGAAAATCGATGATGAGAGGATCTCCCCCATGACCTTCTTTACCGCCATCGATGGCGAAGAGGCTTAAAGAGAATGATAAAAAGACAAATAATAATTTACTCACTTTGTTTTTCCTTTCGTCAGCGGAAAAAGAGAAATCGTCATCGAATAGACCGAATCATGTCGGTTTCCTCGAGTCAGTAGCATCTTCATCTCTCGTCTAAATCTTTTTATTTTCTCTTTCGCTTCTTCAATCTTGTTGCTGTCGATGGCCATCGTCATCGAGGATTGGTCTCGTTTTTCCAATGGGATATTTTCCATCGCATCGATCGCCTTTTCGAGAAGTTGTTTCTGCATGCTACGCAGAGCTTTGCTGGTAGAAGCGCTTCCGAGCGTGCTTAATTGATCCCCGCAGGTCTCTTCCCATTTTCCGTTGGATGTTTTTAGAAGACCCACCCGTTTCAGTCGGTGGATGGCCAAATCCGTTTCTTTTACCGTAATTCCTAAAGCTCTGGCTATCCAGGCGGTTCTCTTCTGAAAACCTTCGACTGAGATCAACTCGAGAATCGCGTAGTGATACCAGTCGGAAATCACTTCGAACTGATCACTTGAAAGCGAGTGGTAGGCACTGGGTTTTGAAACGTAATTTTGAAGTTGTGACGCTTTTTCTTCGAAGATGTAATCGTGAATCGTTTCGGTTGAGAGACCAAGCCTTTGTCCGAAACGGGTCATCGCTTTGGGACCGACAGGACGTTTTCCTTGAATGATTTTTGAAAGCGAAGAAGTATCGTAATCCAAAGCCTTGGCAAATGCTCTCAGCGAATAACGAGGATTCGACCGACAACGTCTCAACAATTCGGATCTCAGAAAATTGCGAAATAAAAATGGCTCGTTTTTCGCTCCCGTTAACATCAGAGGCATCCTAGAGGGGGTAAATAAGGCTTTCAAGTTTAAAACCCAGTAAGGGCGCAAGGTGTAGACACCTATCTACACCTTACGCCTTTTGCAAAATTAGCGAAGGCGGTTATCAATTTCCTCTTCGATAGAGATGAGCTCTCTAGCAAAATGAGAGGCTTGATCTTCTCTTCGTAAAAGCTGACTTAGAAGAAATTCCGCTTCGAAGAGTTTGTGCTGCACATTTCGAATAGCAGCGAGCGTTCGCTGAGAAGAAGGGCCGTTCGTTTTTGCAAGAGCCAGTGCGCGTTCAGCACTGACTTTAATCGGTAAAAGATACCTGACGTAATCGTATTCTGGATCTACGACCGGTCTTAAGACATTTACCAGATCTAAGACCCTGACCGTGAGGGCCACCAAAGCGTCAGAGCTATTTGATGTTGAAGAGCCATAACAGCAGTAATAATTCGGACGAACCCATCCCGAGAGTAAAGATTCTGTAAATCCTGAGTTTCTCGCTAAAACTCGACATTCGTCAGGTGTGGCGGTGACTCCCAGGAAATTCCATTCGCCGTGGGCAGGAGCCGTGGCAAAGATTACCTGACTTAAAAAAACCGACCCCAAAAGAATACTTTTTAATGTTCCTAATTGATTCATACTTTTTTCTTTCTTCCCATGTTTTAAAGGTTTTGATTTGTGAGCTGATCTAAACAAGCGCGGAATGCCAATTCAAATTTTAAAGGACAATGTGTGGGCAAAAAGATCCCACACTCGGCGATGTTTTGATTGAAAGTCGGATGCGGCTTACATACTATCCCTAACGTGACCGAGGGAATTAAAATATGAAACTAAAGACCTTTATTACCCTAGCAATCTTAATTTTGTCCTGCCAATCCGGTTTCCCCGGAGGGAAGTAAGGACATGGGGGCGAGCCCCTAGTCGCGGATTTTTATCAAAGAGCGCAGTAAAGAAGTGCCTAACGAAAAATGTAAGATCGCGAAGACGGTCTGCACCCCGGAATCCAAGTTCAAATAATTACGACCCCATTACGGCTCACGCTATGAGCGAGATTTCGGAGGAATGAAAAGCTCCAAAGGCCTACGGCGCAAACGAACGCGCAAGGCTCTTCGCAAGTTTTTCAGGACGTTGATTGGAACTTCACGCGCTCTCACAGCTACGGTAAAAGCTAAGAAGTACCCCACTGCAAAATTGAGCGCGCCAA
Source organism: uncultured Bdellovibrionales bacterium (assembly GCA_937903155.1). GTDB lineage: Bacteria > Bdellovibrionota > FAC87 > UBA2466 > UBA2466 > CALCZU01. The sequence continues at coordinate 4,861 of CALCZU010000034.1, read as the reverse complement.
TTAAGAAAACTCCTAAAACGGCTGGCAGCCATTGTTGCCAAACCAGCCCTTGTGGGGCCGTTGCATTTAAAGCAAAAGATAAAGACGCTGCAGATAAAGTGACATGACGGACATCAAAGGGTAACCCCACAAAATGGCCGAAAACGGAGGTGAATCCCATCAAAAATCCGAGAGAAATATTTCCTCCAAAGAGCGTGGCTTTCTCCAATGTCCACTCTCCGAGCCTTTTCGCTTTTTCAGCACCCAACACGGCAATCAATTTTCTTTGTGATGCGATGGCCTCAGGCAGTCGGTGAAATACGACCCAATTTTCGCTCCATCCCGCAACGATACTCGACATCCAGAGGTAGACACCCGTTAAAAATGCCATCGGAATACTAAAACTTTTTAATGGGTGTAAAGAATCCAAGACATGCAAGGAGGTTTCAGGAGTGAAAAAATGTTTGCCTGCGAAATGCGAAAGCGCAAAGTCGAGCGCGAGAGCGAAGGGAATCAGAAAGACTAAATTCCCAACCAGCGCTGCAAACTGGGTACGTGTCATGAGGCAGACTTCGTTTACGAATTCTCTTACTTCTCCGTCTTCTTCCGAGTTCTTTAGCTTGCCGGCGAGTGCCGATGCCGTAGCCGAGGGTTGTTTCGTTGCGAGCGTAAACCCTAAAAATTGAATCAAGATGAAACCAAAGGAGTAATTCAGAGAGTAAGAAAGCCCCTCGAAGAAGAGTGGAAGGTTTAAAGAGGTGATCCAAAATTTCACGAGTGTCGTAAGCACCATCACTCCGCCGCCGCCAAGGCCCGCACGGATCATCTGAAAATATTCTTTCCTCGTTCGCGCGATATAATGCTCGCCGTAAGCCCCAGCTCTTTCGACAATTTTACTCGAGAGCAAATGGAGATTTGTAGAAATCAGATTCCTCAAGGTCGTTTGTGCGAGGCGTTCTTGCACTAAACTCGCCAGAAACTTTGGAACTGTTTGAGTGGAAGTTGAGGCATCAGCCATGCGTAGATTAGAAAGCTGTTCGACGCGAGACATGGCATCTGAAATATTTTCGAGGCTGTAAACTAAGGCAACGCTCACCCCTTTCATTTCTAGGTCGCGATAAATTTTCTGGATGTATTTCCGTGATTTTGCGGTTTGCTCGCAAATATTCTCGTTGGTGAGATTGCCACTGGATTCTAAGCGAATACTTTCGACGAAAGCGAGAATTTCATGATTCAATTTCAGGAACGGGTAGGATTCTAAGTTGGCTTCTTGGACGCGGGACAAAATTTCGGCGGAGGTTGAGAGCGAACTAATGCGAGCTCCGAGAATGACCATCGCATCTTGGATATCTTTTTTCCAGTTCGAGAAAATTCTTTCTTCGTCTCCTTTGGCTTCAAAACGAATGAGCTCGAGGATTTGCGCGACTAACGAAGGCGGAATATTTGCGACCCATTTCGCATCGTTTTCATCCGCAAAAATTCGGACGAAGAGTTCGCTCAGCTCCGTTTGCTGTTGGGGGCGGGGCAATAAACGGCCGATGACCCTGTCCGAAGCCTCCGCCAAAAAGCCCTTCTGCTGCCCCAGTCCGATTTCCGAAAACAGGGTACGCGCGGACGTCTCTTGGATGAAAGAACGGAGGATCGCGGCGACATTCTTTTTCCAGCTTTCCCTGCGTTCAAGTAAATGCAAAAGAAACCGGATTCTCACATTGTGAAGTTGTCCGGTAGTTTGATCGAATGAATGTTCGTGTAAGCTCGCAGTGCGGATCCAATGCATGAGTTGCTCGAGCCATTGTATCCGTTCAGCGAGAGGTGCAGCAGGGTTTGCGATTTCAAAAAGATAATCGAGCTGCTCTCGCGGTCGCACATCCCGCACAAGTTGGACAATTTTGCTGAAAAATTTCTTGAAAAGAGGTCGCCGCATCGGCGTAAACTAACATAGAGCGGCCAATGCGGGTAGGTGCGACTTTAATCTCTCACAGTCGTGTTCAGTTTTTAGAAGCCGTAGCCTTTTGCTTCTTCTTCGCTTTCGTCGGCTTCAATTTTATTGGGACGAGGCGGAAGCGGCTTGTTTGCGGGTTCAATTTCGGGCGTTTGTTGGGACTCAGTATTTTTTTCGGTATTGCTTGTCATTTTATTCTCCTGGTTAACCAAACCTAGCTGCATAAGATGTGCCGATCGACCTAAGAATGAGCTGATAAGGTCGGCTTGGAACACATTCGACAAGTACGCTATAATTTATTTTCACCGAGGGCGGAGCAGCAATGAAAATCCAATTGATAAATTTACTCTTCGTGTTTTCTTTAATTTTTGCGGGAACAATCTTTGCCAATGTCGATGCGGATTGTTCTCCACCGTTGGCAGGAAGAAGCAATTGCTGCGAGTGGGCGAAAATCGTGTGTGATGGAAAAGGGGGAGGCAAGTGGACTTTCAATAACACGATCTGCACTTATCCGATGAAGACCTTGGGGGATCCCAAAAAATCTTGCGCGTGTTCCACGAAAGCTCCAAGTTATCCTCCTCCGGAAAAGGGAATGTGGTATTGCCCGTTAGGCGGTCCGCATGGGGCTTCGACTTGGGAGGATTACCAGCTGCAACAGATGCCTAGGAAGTAAATAGTTGCCAGTAAAAATTGACGGCGAAAAATTTTACGGTGTCCAAGCGCACCTGGTTTTCTCCTCACGAAAGCTTAGATTTTCGCTGGCATTCCCTTTGCACAATCTGCACACGATGATGAAGGACTTTCAACTGGAGAAAATGAAATGAAAAAAATTCTAATCGCACTTCTAACGCTCGCTGTTCACAACGCTGCCGATGCTTGCACGATTTCTGCGAGCACTTACGTGGCTAACCAAGGCGATAGTATTGGGTTCACCGTGCAAACAGATTCGAGTGCCACGAGAGGCGTTACGCAGTACGGTTATCAGTTCTATCCAGAAAACGGCTATGCGTCTTTTACGGATGAGGTTCAAGAATGCGGCAGCCGCAGATTCGCTGTTTGGATCGAAATCAAAAATGGCACGAAACAGGATTTCTGCCAAACAGATCCGATTGAAGTCGCCTGTAACTAATTTTACTCACAATAGCGCAGTGCAGTCAGGATCGAAATGTATCATAAGCCAGATGGCTCACATTGTTTCTCGTCGATTGCAACTGATTCTTACCGGAATACCCGAGACATCTCTTTCGAGAATGATTTTTTCTCCTGGACCAAGATCCATCGTTTTCGCCTCAATAGTAACGTTCTCTAGTCTCAGGGTTAATAACAATTGGATAGAACCGGAAGATAACTCGTAGGCATAAATTACCGCTTTAATATCAAAATCTTTAGATTCGAATGTAGGAATCAGACCCAGCATTGTCCCTGTATTAGCTCTAGAGGTATGGACGTCAGCCATCAAAATATTTCCTTCGACATTGATAGGCCCGAGTCCATAGGGGGATCTAGGAGCAGACAGAAGACATTTATAAATATCTAAATTTTTATAAAGGCTAGCCGGTTGCGCCCTGCCTTCGACTGCAGAAAGAAGGGTTAATATCAAAAGGAATAATGATAATCTTAATTTCATGGGCCCGTCCATTAGTTACAAAACTCTCTCATTCTAATAAAACTTTTGGTCATTGAATTATCTTGGAATAGGTTTAATTGAATGGAAACGAAAGTTTTTTTAATTGTCTTGTTTAGCGCCGCTGTCGGATGAGAAATTAATTTTGTAAAATTTTAACTCTCCATGAATGTTTTAAGCTCAGTGGCGAGAAAGTCATTTTCTTTTGGATCACAATTTTGCCGACTAATTAGACAAATCTTATGTCGTCCCACGTTGTTTTTTATTAATTCTAACGGCGTAATTTCTTTAAGCGGGATGGGAGATCGCTTAGCTACATTTAAGGGCAAAACACCGATGATGGAACCGTGAGCTGTCGCCGCCATGATTGCTTCAAAGCTATCGCTGGTAAAAGACGGAGCAATAGGCAATTTCGCAGCACGAATAAACTTTTTATAGTAGAGAGGTCTTCCGTCGGGGCCAGAAAATAATTCTCCAACAGCGAGAGAGTGAACAGCGTTCCAGCTCTGAAGCTTTTCTGAAATTTTTGTAGAAACGAAGAATCCAAGTCTATCCGCACTTAATGGAATAACGGTAAGCCCTTCCATCAAGTCGTTTTCAATCACAATTGCCATGCACAACTCCCCTTTTCTTACCATCATTGATAATTTTCCGCTTCTGGCCACCTTCACGGTAAGTTTAATTCCGGGACATTTTTTTTGAAGAGCATCAGTCAGCGGCGGTATGAGTGTGATGGCAAGACTCTCATAGGTTCCGAGATCCAGCCACGACATTTGAGGCATTTCTTTCGCGGGCGCGATTTTCAAAGTTTCCAACGATTTTAGAAGAGGTCTTGCCTTAGTTAAGAGTTCTGAACAATAGGGAGTGGGTTTGATACTTCCCTTTTCTCGGATGAGTAAAATTTTTCGATGAATCTTTTCCAATTGAGTGATGGTTTGCGAAATCGCAGAACGAGTGACTTTTGTCTCATTGGCTGCCCTTGCAAACGAACCTTCACTCACTAGAGTGTCTAATACCCACAACTTTTTTAGCTGATCTATCAGCTGAGGACTATTCATAGGGATTTAGGGAATAGAACATCTTTTACAACATCGACGAAAACCTGAACCCGATCATCTGCGGTTGTCATACCACTTTCCCCCCTTACTGCATTTATAGTTTTCATTAGCTCTATCCGTCAAATCGCTCAAAAATTTACTCCACGATTCGTTCAGTAAAACTAATTTTTCAATAAATGTTTCAGCGCAGCGAAAAGGTACGGCGCTGAATTAAAGATGTCAGTGCGACTCTGAAGGTTGAAGGAAAGGTTACCCTAC
>CALCZU010000033.1 GCA_937903155.1 uncultured Bdellovibrionales bacterium | reverse complement strand
TGCTGCGCACCCTCGCAATGACAGCTTTCCAATCTGTACTCAGAATCCTAATTTTCCAAAATCATTTTGATTTTCTCTTCGGCCTTTTGAATCGCTGGATTAGAATGGAAGTTGTTCCAAAGCGCTGATTTGGTAGAAGTATTTGCTAAAGAGAGATAGAGCGCGCCAACGGTGATTCCGATGACATCGGAATCGACCCAGTTTTTGTCGAGATTAAAGCTGTCGGTAAAACCGTAGTGGCCCCAAATCTTTTCTGAGTACTTTCCTTTCGACCAAGTTTCAAGATCCGAAAGAATAGGGCAGGGAGCATAAAAAGCCGACGCTCCGACACAAGCCGGGCAAACTGTCCCGTCCGTTTCCATAGGCGAAAACGCGAAGTAGCCTTCTTTCGAATCGCTGGCGCTCACACCCCAGAAACCTTCCCGAAAAGTGATGAACTTTCTTTCTAAAAGTTTGCAAGCTTCGCGGTTGAAATCAGTTCCGCGGACCGAGTTGGTGAAAAAGTCTTCTTTGTCGGTCGCAATTCGACGGAAATCAAAGAAAAGTCCCGAATACTGGTGCGCGAATAAGGGAAGTTCAGGGCCAATCACTTTAACGGAGCCGATACTAAATGTTTGTCGCTTCCACGCAGTCCATGCATCGAGCGGCAAAGGGTTTTTAGGATGACCCAGTCCGAGGAGAACGAGTAAGAGATGTTCGGCATATTGATCCCAATGGTAGGGCAAGTATCCGTGTTCGGGGGTCCAGCCCATTGAGAGGGTTTTACGGCCCATCTTTTTTCCGCCGTCGGTCATCATGTCGATGAAGTCGAGGTCTGAATAGAGCTTGTTTGACAATTCTCTCAGTGTTTCTGATTGCAGAGCTTCAGCCGAGTACAATGCCCCGGCGATGAAAAGAGCGGTATCAATCGTTGAGATTTCGCAGCCTTTCCAACGTGCGCCCGTCTCCCAATCGACAAAATGGTAGAACCATCCTCGATAACGTTTCATGCTCTGAAGGGCGAAGCGCAAAGTTCGTGCAATTTTTTCGATCGTTTCTTTTTTGGAGAGGATTCCTTTTTCGGCCGCGTTGGCTAAAACCGCGATTCCAAAACCTGTGGCTGCAATCGACGCCATGGCGTAGGGATTTACGGACGATTTGGGATCCAAATTGGGAGCTCTATCTAAAACAAGTCCCGTGCGTTGATGCGTGTGATCGAGGAAATACTGTAGCGACCGTTTCTCAAGCTCTTCGCGAAAAGGCTGATGGCATGAAAGCGTTGCGTACAAACCCTGCGTGAATACAAGAATCAGGACAACGAGTTTCAAAAATCTCATTTCTTCAGAACACTCCAGATAGAAATCGAATCGCTTTCGATGGATAGGGAAACTCCTTGCGCGATTTCTTGTCCGCCAAACTCCTTCGCATTCTCAAGATTATCCAAACCATTCCAGAGAAGTTTCAGGGTGTTTGTTTTAGAGAACGCGAACTCGGGAAGTCTCACTCGGAAGTTTCTTTTCTTTCTTCCAAAGTTTTCGACGATCAAAAATGCGCCGTTCTCGGTGGGACGTGTCCAGACGTGAAGAAAGGGTTCCGGCGTTTCCGTTTCAAACTCTACCTTTGATTTGACGCCCGCAAGTTTCATCACTTCTTTCACTTGTGCAATCGAAGCATTAGCGGTCTTTAAGCTGAGATACTGATCGGTATTCCAACCCTCTGACGGATTCTTTGTCCACACAATCAGTTTTGACGGATCTTTTGAAATAAGTCCTGTTTGGCCAATGGTAACAAGGGTTCCGCCTTTTGACAGAAAATACTCAAGCTTTAGACGAGTCGAACCTACAAAATAGCCTGGGTGATCCCAGAAAATGACTTTGTATTTCAGAAGATCTTTAGGCGACATCGCATCAATAAAAGCGACTTTAGGAAGATGTCCCGATTCGCGCAGTAATCCGAACAACGACGAAGACTCGGTCGAAGCTTTTTCGATCGCATCTAATTTCGAGAAGAGGTATTGCGCGTTGCTATCGTGAGCAATCAAAACTTCAGAATCTTCGAACCGACTTTTCATTAGTTGGGGCCCCAAGTCTTTATTCAAACTCTCTCCCAGACCTTTTAGAAGGGTAAACGCGGGACGAGGATTCATGTCCTTATCTAAGGGAGCGTCAAAGCGTAGTTCAGTATCTTCGCCTTCGGTGCCCGTCCAATTCCAACCTTCGTGGAAATAGTAAATAATCATGGCTTTTACACCGGAGGCGAGCAGAGAACCGTATGTATGACTGCGACTGGCAAGGCTCACCTCCGTCGGGGGAAACCACCCGCCCATGGTTTCGGTCGACATCAGCCAATCTGCACCGTTGCCATAGTATTGCTCGTGCGAGGATGACATTAACGACGCGTCGTGGGCTGCCTTCATTGGATTATTTAAAGTCGAGCTTTTGTTGGTTCCAAAGGTCTTCGGATAGATATTCAACGTCGAAAAAGTCAGTTGGTGATTATTTCGGAAGTCTAGACGAGGTAAGAGGCCGTCTTTAGGTGCATTGAAAGAATCACAGCTTGTAAAAAGAACATCGGGTTCTTTAACGCCGAGTCTTTCCCAGACATTTCGTAAAAATTGATAGTAGTCCAGAATTTCGGCGTCGTGAAAATAAAACCAATCGTAATGCCAAGTGCCTTTCGAATAGGTTTTATCGTCTCGGTCTTTAGGAGGAAGAATCTGCGAGAAGTCTTTGACGTTAGCGCCGTAAGCTTCATTGAGCTGAGACAGATTTCCGCGGTACTTCAACTTTAAAAAATCTCGATATCGGGCAAGCGAACGAATGCTGATGTCACGCTCGTAGACGGCATCCCAAAAATAATTTGTTTCGTTGTCGATTTGTAAAAAGACGACGGATTTCTTGGGGCCGATGTGATCTTTCAAAACCTCTTGATATAAAGTTTTAAACCACTTCTCGGTGCGCAGACGAAAATTCGGATCTGAGAAAGAAACCGTTCTCGGTTTTCCGGGATGCAAAGTTTTAGTCAAAGCTTGCGGATAGTTGTCGAGAAACCACTTCGGCACGGCGCCAAATCCCTCAGGACCCCACTCAGCGTTGATATAAGGCCCAGGTCTGACCATAATGTTTTTAATTCCATGGGCTTCGACCAGCTCAAAAAACTTTTTTAAATTTCGAGAAGGGTAGTCGGGTTTTCCGTCGTGATCGCGGTCGAGCGTGCCGTCAAAATCAAAAACGCCTTCAACGGGTTCGTGAAAATCCCAGGGAATATAAAAGACGACAGAATTCATTCCCGCTTCTTTGACTCGGTCGAGCATTTTATTCCACAACGCTTCGACAACCCTTTTGGGAACATTGCGACCGCTTCCGCCGCGGGCTCTAAAATACTGGACTTCAGCGCCGAAGAGAAAGGGCTGCTTCTCGCCATCGACAAAAAGGTTGTCTGAAGTGAGTTGAACATGAGGTGCCGAAAAACTTTTTAAAGAAAGAAGAAAACAAAACAGAAGAAAACAAAAGTGATTTAACATGAACCCATCCCCACTCAAATTTTTAAAAGGTTTTTAGAAAACCATTTGAGAAAGACTTATGCAAATAAAATTATTTTTAAAAAAATAGATATCTTGAAGCGATGCGCCACTTTGTCGTTGAAACGATTTAAGATGAGTTTGACAAAAACCCGATGTCCATAAAAAATAGTTACCTAACAATAACCCGAATAATTTAGGAGATTCCAAGATGACTCTTTCTTCATTGAAGTGGATGGCATTACTGTGCGTATTTTGCTCGTTACCTGTTTTCGCAAAGGGCGTGAAGATGCCCAGCTTACCCAAAGGCACTTCCACTGACACCGATACCAAAGACTGCTGGATGTACATCGTGACAAACATGCCCGATCAACCGAACACCAAACCGACAATGGCTTTCCGCGACGGTGATCAATACAGAAAACGTCTTCATTCAAACATCCAAAAAGGCCAGTGCTTAAATAACGATGCCGCGAAATCACAAGGCTGTGCGGGAGTGATGGCACAGTGTGGTAACAACCAAACACCGAAGCCTGGGGTTACGGTTGGAGTCGTTGGAGCATGGGTACAATGGGGAACCAGTCTTGAAGACTGTCCTTCTCTTTGCCCCGGCTTTGCGAACGTCAGTCCAAAATCTTTCGCTCACTAAAATTGAAATGAATTTGGGGAACGTCGAGTTTCGACGTTCCCCATTTTTTTTGCCACTTCGTTATTTGCTCACCTGATTGGCTCAGATGTTGCAAATATGTTTTTGAATCTCGCAAACAGGTATTCGATTTTTGAGAGGCAGAAAATGGCAAAAAACACGAAAAAAACACTCCCTAAAAAAAACAACCCGGGCAAAGCAAACGTTGATTCCCAACTTCCTGCAGTTCGAGCGGCCACAGTTGACGCTTCCGGCCAACAGATGACCACAAATGCGGGTCTGCCGGTTAACGACGACCAGAACTCTTTAAAAGCAGGGGCGAGAGGGCCGAGCTTACTTGAAGATTTTATTCTCAGAGAGAAAATTACTCATTTCGACCACGAGCGAATTCCAGAACGTGCTGTGCATGCCAGAGGGTCGGGTGCGCATGGATTCTTTCAGCCATACCAATCAATGAAGAAGTACACGAAAGCTGCGTTTCTTCAGTCTTCCAGCATTAAAACGCCCGTGTTTGTTCGCTTCTCGACAGTTGCCGGATCGAGAGGATCCACCGACCTTGCTCGCGATGTGCGAGGTTTTGCGGTTCGATTTTATACTCAAGAAGGAAATTATGACCTTGTCGGAAACAATATCCCAGTTTTTTTCATTCAAGATGCCCTAAAATTCCCCGACTTAGTTCACGCTGTGAAACCCGAGCCTCACAATGAGATGCCACAAGCGGCTTCCGCTCACGATACTTTTTGGGATTTCATTTCGCTGATGCCGGAGTCGGCTCACATGATCCTCTGGGTCATGTCAGATCGAGGTTTACCGCGAAGTTATCGCATGATGGAAGGTTTTGGAGTTCACACTTTTCGTTTCGTAAATGCCGAAGGCAAAACATTTTTTGTCAAATTTCACTGGAAGCCTTTATTAGGAGTGCATTCTGTTGCATGGGATGAAGCGCAGAAGATTTCTGGAAAAGATCCCGATTTTCATCGTCGTGATTTATGGGAAGCGATTGAAGCAGGAAATTTTCCCGAGTATGAGCTCGGAGTGCAAATCATTGATGAAAAAGACGAACACAAATTCGATTTTGACTTACTCGATCCGACAAAACTAGTGCCTGAAGAGTTAGTTCCCGTCACAAAAGTAGGAAAGTTAACTTTGAATAGAAATCCCGATAATTTTTTTGCGGAGACTGAGCAAGTTGCTTTTCAGCCGGGAAACATTGTCTCGGGGATCGATTTCACGAATGATCCGCTTCTTCAAGGACGGCTTTTTTCGTACACAGATACGCAATTGATCCGTCTTGGAGGTCCTAATTTCCACGAGATTCCGATTAATAGACCTGTTGTTCCGGTTCATAACAACCAACGAGATGGATTTATGAGGCAGATGGTGAATAAAGGGCGTGTAAGCTATCAGCCTAATTCACTCGACGGAAATTCGCCGCAACAAGTCAGTTCGAAGGAAAACGGATTTATTAGTTTTATGGAAAAAATTGCCGCGATCAAAGAGCGAAGCCGCGGAAAAAAATTCTTTGATCATTTTAGCCAGGCACAGTTATTTTTGCGGAGTCAAACAGAGCCTGAGAAAAATCACATTATAAATGCTCTGACCTTTGAACTTCAGAAAGTTGAGACGGTCGCTATCCGCGAACGAATGGTTAGCATTCTGACACAAATTGACCTTGGGCTCGCCAAAACGGTCGCCGAAGGCGTCGGAGTTAAAATCCCGACGGTGAAAATGTCGGTCGAGAATTTTGGAGTTCCCGCAGACGGAGATCCGAAAGATTTTGCATCAATCATCCGAAAACCCACCACGGAAAAGTCGGTAGCCCTGAGCATGCAGCTTTCTAAAGTTAAAACGATTAAAACTCGCAAGATCGCTTGTCTGCTGGCAGACGGTTTTAATGGAGACGATGTCAGTACGATGATGAAAAAACTGGAAGCGGAGGGAGCTGAAGCGAAATTAATCGCTCCAAAAATCAGCGAAGTGTCGCCCACAAAGGGACAGTCGGTAAAACCGGATTTCAGTTTTCTCACAGCCAGTTCTGTGTTTTTTGACGCAGTTTACGTCCCGGGCGGGTCAGAAAGCATCAAAACGTTAAAAGCAAACTCAGATGCTATCCATTTTGTAAATGAAGCCTTTAAGCATTGTAAGGCGCTCGCCTTTACCGGTGACGCGGTTGAGCTTTTGGATAAAACAAATCTTCCTTCAACATCCTCTTCAAAGAAAAAAAAGGGGGCAGAGGCTGCACTTCCAGGGGTTATCATATCCTCAAGTGCAGAGGCCGCAGCGAAGGCGTTCATTGCGGCGATTGCAGAGCACCGTCACTGGGAGCGTGAGTTGAATGACTCCGTGCCTGCTTGAGGACGAGGTAGCTTCAGGTTAGCTTAGGATTGGCAGAGAAATGCGGGTAGAGTAAACTAACCATACGATCCCATCGTATGAAAAAGCCTGACAGAAATATTCTCCTCATCGGGGGTGGCCGAAAACCTCCCATGGCAATGCAATTTTTTTTAGAGCGAGCTCGAGACTTGGGCAGCGCTCAGATTTTGCTGGTGGGTTGGGCGTCGAGTGAAGCTCAGGAAAATTTTGAATCGATTCGCGAAGAACTGACTCAGGCCGACTATTCAGAAAAAGGTTTTATCTTACATACCACTGCCTCACCCCCGGTCTCAGCTCGTGAGAAAACCAATTTGAGGAAAGTTTTAGCAAAGGCCACTGCGGTCTTCTTTATCGGTGGCGATCAGTCTCAGCTGATGGATGGTCTTTTAGACCCCGAGATTAAGGAATGGTTCTTAGAGGCTTATCAAGGTGGAAAAGTATTTGGGGGAACGAGTGCGGGAACGGCGATTATGTCCAGCCAGATGATCTACGGCCACGAAACACTCGATCGAGTGGATCATTCACTTGTTTGGATTCGAGAGGGGCTTGGAATCCTCCCTTCTACCATTTTAGACCAGCATTTTTTTCGGAGAGGCAGGCATAATCGACTGCTCGGCGCCGTGAGTAAGCATCCTTGTCATCTTGCGATTGGCGTCGATGAAGATGCGTCGATTATTGTCACGAACGAACGGCATGCTCAAGTGATCGGAGGACAGATCATGATCGTCGACGCGAGCAGAGGAGAACCGTTCGCAATGACGATCTTAAACTGCGGGGATCTCTTTGACTTAAAAGAGCGTCGCCGGTAGCGCTCTATCGCGGAGCGGGGAATTTCTCAGGAATTCGAGCCTCCAGATTGAGCTTATCCCCGTTGCTTAAAACATGCAGACGGATATCGAAAAGCGAAAGTGCCCCTTCCGTCGTTCCATCCGAGACGTTCGTATTCGTGGCGCCCGAGGCATCGACGATATACACGCCTCCTGAACCTAGGACTCGACCGACTTTTCCTTCGACGATTAACGAAGTGTCTTCGTCAATCCCAATTCCCAGGTCGGACGGGTTCAGTGCAACCGCTCCGAGAAGTCGACCAATTCTTCCGCGTTCGGCAAAGTGCTGGTCGACGATGGCGTCCTTTAAAAAGCCTAATCCGGGAGCCATGCCCAATCTTTGTTCGAGTCGCGGAGTTTCAGCCGATCTTCCAGAAAGTAACATTGTTTGGCTGATAGCGGAGGCGCCAGCCGAGGTTCCTGCAATCACGCCGCCTCTTTGATAAATTTTTCGAATCGCATCCAGCATGGGAGTGCCGCCCAGGACGCTGGTAATCCTTAACTGATCCCCACCCGTAAAAAAAACAGTCTTCGCGTCTTTTAGAAGAGAGAGCTGTTTAGGGGTCGTCGATTGAGGACGTTCCGTAAGGTCGAGATGTTTAACCGACTTCACTCCTAACGACTGAAAAGCTTCCCGGTACTCGTTCCATAATTCTGAAGCGGCCGTATGACTCGCGACGGTCGTGACGACTAATTTGCTTCCCGCATTGTACTTTGCAACTTCCTCCAAAATTCGCATCTCACCTCGGCGTTTCTCGTGCCCGCCGATAATAATGAGAGTTCCTCCGGAAGATTTACCGACTTTTTTGGCCACACCACTCTCCCTTTCGTTCGCTTTTCAAAAGAAACCTTGGAGTGATGTTTAACTTTCCGTTTTTAACGACGTGACGACCCTTCGTGAAAACATCTCTCACTTCTAAGGTTTTTTGATCGAGGATTAGAATATCTGCGTCATACCCTTTTGCAATACGACCCTTGTCGCGCAGCCTTAGGATTCGTGCCGGTACCGAAGTGACGTGTTTCAGCAGCGCGGGCCAAGTAAAGTTCCCTTGCTGAACGGCGTTTCGCATTTCGATGATGAGACTACTGGGCGAGGTAGGGTCGGCGTCCGAAGAAAAGGTCAGGTGGTCCATTGACCCTCCGAGTTCTATAAATTTTTTGAGAGAGGGAAGGAGGTCCCCTGGATCAACCGTATCAAAATCTACTGTGACTCCTTTACGACTGATTTCAGCCGCTTCAGCGAGGAGTGCGGGTGTTCGGGTGACGTGGGTCGGGTGAACACAGCGCGCCGGCACATCGTGCTCGTCCAAAAGTTTGCGAACCAAGGACAATCCGGACTTCCCTTCGCCCATGTGAAAATGGGTAATTCCCGCTTTACGACTTAAAGTTCCTGCCACAAAGGCGTCATGAACAAGGGGAGAGATTTGGAAAATATCGTAAGCGCTCGAACGTCTGTCAGCGAGTGCAAGTTCTCCGAGTCCAATCACTTCTTCGACAAACAAAATATCGCTTTTGACGGAGCCGGTGAGAGTCGCAGGGGGAATGGGATAGCCTCCGGTGTAACAGTAGGCGGAAAAACATTCCTCTCTGAGGCCTTTTACTTTCGCAATCAACGCGGCCATGGTTCGGGTAGTCGTGTCTGCTCCCAAGGTGCCGACGGCGGTTGTGATTCCCGCTAAAACTAACTCGGATAAAGAAATTTCGGGACTTTTTGTCGAAAAACCATCTTCTCCACTCCCACCGATGAGATGAATATGACAATCGATTATCCCGGGACATACAAAATTCCCATGCGCGCGAACGACTTCTACTTCTTCTTCTCCGAAGAGATCCACGAAACGAGCCTCTTCCAAACCTCCCAAATAGATAATCTTCTCCGCCGCAAGACCGACGGTGATTGGCCCTAGGGGATCCGGCGACAAGACATCACCCCCTTGAATGATCGTAATCATTACTGGAAAATTCCGGCTCGAAGCTCAACCGCATCTAAGACGGGGGGGAATGCGGTCAATGGAATGACTCGGTCGGGAATTTGGGTTGCGCTAGTGGCTCCCATTTCTCGGAGTAGGGAAGTCACAGACGTCGGGTCATTGTCGTAAAAAATAACAATAATCTCATTCTCAATCATATTTTCCACCGCCGCTCTCACGGCGCTGAGCTCATTCGCTATCTCGTGAACATTTGTCGACGGAGAAGACGTTTTTATAATGTGTCGGATGAGCGCAGTGGCTTCTCCCGGTTTTCGACCTCTTAGATCCCTATCTTCACGCAAATAAACCTGATCGAAGGAATCTCCGATGATTGTTCCGGACTCCTTCAAAATTTCATCTTTTCGATCTCCGGGAAGACTCAAAACTCCGGTGACTCGACGCCCTCTCCAGTTGCCGGCCATCTCGCAGATGGCGCGAAACGCTGCGGGATTGTGACCGTAATCAACCATGGCGTACCCTTTGCCGACTCGAAAGAGATTGGCTCGCCCTGAATTATGGTCGGCGGGATGAAACGATAAAAAAGCTTTTTTTATTGTTTCGAAGGAAATATTTTCGGCTCGGCACGCAGCGGCTGCGGCTAAAGCATTTGCAATTTGAAACCCTGCGGTTCCGTTGACTGTAATGGGAATTTCATCCACCTTTGCAATTTTTGTTTGTGAGCTGCGTTCGATCTCCTGTAAATATCCTTCTTCTAAAACATACGCGCGTCCTCCCTCACTTAAGTGCCTTCGCACCAAAAGATTGTGAGCACTCAAGGAAAAGTATACGAGTCTTCGGTCGGATCGCATCAAGCGGGGGTTTTCCATCATCCGAATCACATTTTCATCGTCCGCGTTGAGAACGAGAGTGCCGCCTTCGCGTACTCTTTCAGGGATTAAGGATTTGATCCGGATAATATCGTCGATGTTTTCAATTCCATCTTGACCGATGTGATCGGATTGAATGTTTGTAACAACACCTACATCTGACCAGTCATATCCCAACCCTCTGCGAACAATTCCGCCTCGGGCAGTTTCCAAAACTGCGATTTCAACCGATGGGTCCGAAAGGACAGTTCGCGCGGACGCAGGTCCGGTGGTGTCGCCTTTGATGACGGTTTTTCCATCAATCTGAATTCCCCCCGTCGTCGTCGTCCCCACTTTGAGGCCGGACTCTGAGAACACATGGGAGATTAAACGAGTCACCGTCGTTTTTCCGTTGGTTCCGGTAATCGCTACAATGGGAATCCGACTTTTAGCACCAGGAGGATACAGCATTGAGAGGATAGCTTTTCCGACCTCGCGTCGTTCGCCGACACTCGGGAAAAGATGCATCCTTAATCCAGGGCCCGCGTTGATCTCGATAATTCCATTCCCTTTCGCTGCGAGAGGACAGCGAATGTCATCTGCAACCAGGTCGATTCCACAAATGTCGAGACCAACTACTCTTGCAGCACGCTCACAGAGGTCTCGAATTTGGGGATGAACCTCATCCGTCCCGTCAGTAGAAGTTCCTCCCTTCGATAGGTTTGCAGTTGCACTCAAAAAAACACGCTCACCTTTTCTCGGCACCGACTGCAAGTTTAATTGATTTCGATTCAGAAACGCGATTGTTTCGGGTCCCAAGCCAATGCGAGTCATCGGCTTTTCATGGCCAATTCCTCGTTCAGGTTTTTCATTTTCTCTTTCTGTCAAAGACAGAATTGAACTCTCTCCATCTCCGACGACACAAGCGGGAGTGCGAAGAGCGGCCGCGACCATTTTTCCGTCGACTACGAGAACTCGGTAATCTTGACCCCGGAAAAGTTCTTCCACTAAGACGTATTCAGAATGGTTTTGAGCGAATGCAAATGCTGTTTCCATTTCGGTTGCATTCGTGATGCTGAGGGAAACTCCTCTCCCGTGGTTGCCGTCAACGGGCTTAACCGCAACAGGCCCTCCGAGATTTTCCATGGCGGCAATCGCATTGACAAGGGTCGAAACTTCTTCCCCACGGGGAACGGGAATCGAGGCATCGGATAAAAGCGTTTTTGTAAGCGATTTGTCTTTTGCGATTCCCAGAGCGATCGAACTTGTTCGGCTGGTGACGGCGGCTTCAATCAGCGTTTTATGAATACCGTATCCGAGTTGCACCAGACTTGCGTCATTTAACCTCAAAACCGGAATGTTTTTCTCGATGGCCGCGTCGACGATGGCCCGAGTGCTTGGGCCCAATTCTGTTCGGGAGATGATACGGCGAGCTCTACTGAGCCGCTCTTCCAAATCGAAGTGTTCATTTTTTGCCAGAGAATTCGCGAGCCCCACGGCAATGTTCAAAATTTCCTCCATCCCCGATTTCGATTTGGAGCGGACAATGACCTGATAAATGCCCGGTTGCCCGCCATAGATCGACTTTCCATAGGTCACTCCAATTCCGCATTTCCCGCTAAGTTCCAAAGCAATGTGTTCTACGATATGAGCAAAATAAGTTCCTCTATTTAAGCGCTCTATAAAACCGCCCTTGTGCCCCGGTGAGCAGTGATGTTCGTAAAGATCTGGAAGCAGCTTTGTCAGTCGTTCAATAAATCCGGGAAGTTCGGCGCTTGATGTATCGGCAAGAGATTCGAGGTCTAACTTCAAAATCGAAACAGGACGGTTGTGAAAAATGTTGGGACCGGCGAGATAACGAGTTTGAATGATCTTCATATTTTCCCTAAGTTTCAATGATGGGGTCGAAACTGCAAACATGGTGCCGAGACAATCCATTTTCAATTTATTGTCGCGATTGACGGCTCTCAATCTCTTCGAGTTGGCTCGGGGATTGCTGTGATGCTTCCTCGCGATGAAAGTATCAAATCAAATAGAAATCTCGAAAGAGCTAGAAAATAACTTTGAAGAGTTTATTTCCAACCCGGCTTATCCCTGTGCGGGAGCGAGAACCGCTTTGATAAAGCAGAAAATCACCTATTGCACTGTTGGCGACTTAGCCAATGTGGGCGAAGAAGAAATTCGGAGAGTTCTGAAAGCGATCCACCAATTTATTGTTCTGTATCAAAACGATCGCGACCTTTTCCGCAGTTTTGTTCTTATTTTTAAAAGCCCGGTTGACTTAGATGAAGTACAGTTTGAGAAAAAGTTTTGGAGTTTTCTTGAGTGTTTGAACATGGAAGACTCTCGGACGTCTAAATGGGATCCTCGAGTCTCTTCGAATCCCGCGGATAAATCCTTTAGTTTTAGTGTAGGCGGAGAGGCCTTTTATTTGGTGGGAATGCATCCAGGGGCGAGTCGCCCCGCGCGGAAATTTTCACATCCCGCTATCGTATTTAATCTAAAAGTACAATTTGATGCACTCAGAAGTTCGGGAAAATATAATAGGTTGCGCGACGTCATTCGTTCGCGCGATATTGCTTACAGCGGGAGCGTGAACCCGATGATGCAAGATTTTGGAATTCAATCGGAAGCACGTCAATACAGTGGGCGTGTGACCGATTCAGAATGGAAATGTCCGTTTAGAAAGGTCTCTAATGAGCAAACAGGAAGTTATCACTGAGATTGAGCCCCGTTCCGGGGCTGCGTTCACATTAAAAAAAGGTCAAAAATTAAAAGTAATCGACCCCAAAGGAGAGCAGGTCTCCGATTTGATTTGTTACTCTCAAAACGACATTCGAGAGTATCTGTCTTCAGGACGGACGCTTGATTACAACAGTAAGATTTATTTATCGCGGAAAGATTTTTTATACTCTAACCGCAGCCAAATCATGTTGGAGATTTTGGAGGATACGGTGGGACGCCACGATTTTTTGCTCACGCCTTGCAGTAAAGATACCTTTAGAATTCTTTACCAGCACGATAATCCTCATCGGGGCTGCCACGGAAATTTAGTCGAAGCGTTAAGCGCCTATGGGATTCTGGAAGATAGTATCCCGGTCACTTTCAATACGTTTATGAATGTGGCGGTGAACGCGGACACCGGAGAATTGAAAGTCCTTCCCCCAAAGAGTCAGGCGGGCGATTTTGTGATTTTTGAAGCAAAGATGGATTTAATTGTAGGCCTAACTGCGTGCTCTGCAGAGCAGTCGAACAATTATGCTTTTAAACCAATCCACTACCAAATTTTTTAGGGTTAAAAATTTTTAAATCAGTAGTTTTGAAATCGGACACACAGTCCGCGATTTCCGTAACAACGGTTTCCATAACAATCTGCAATTCCACCTGAGAGCGTATCCGCGCCGCAACCGGGAGATCCGACGATGTGAAGACCTTGAGCGGTGAGCCAGTATGTTGAAACAACCTTGCTGTTCAACGGAACTTCCAATGCCGGTGCGTACTTCACACAAATGGACATCCCACCGCAATTAAAAGTGCAGTATCCATTGAGGTCGGCGGTTGAAGCGACAGTGTAGCCCGCCGCACAGTTGTTCATTCCGTGAGTGACGTAAGCGTTCACCATATAATCTTTTACAGCGAGTTTAAACGGAACACTTAAAGTCTGTCCGCTTGAAAAGACGAAATCGATATTTCCGGTGTAACTACCTTTCGGAGTGGATCCGATGGCATTGATTACACAAGGAATGCTTCCGACAATTTGATCCGCAGCGCAGCCGGAGAGTGTAAAGGGGCTTGGGACAGAGACCGATTTAATCCGAATCGGTTGTCCTGTCGTTGCGGGAGCTAGGTTAAAAGTAAAAGTATACTTGGTTAAATCAGATCTTAATTCCCCCGAGCTCGGAGAAGCCGCAATCGCGCTGGCTTGAATGACTGAAATCGATACCGGAATTCTTAAAACCTGAGCCGTATCCGTGACCACAGTCACTTGACCTTGGTATTGGCCGACGGGTGATGAAGGAATCACTGCGACTTTTAGAACGCAATTATCTTTTAAGGTTTCACCTGTAGGACAACCCGAAATAATAAATGGATAACTTGCAGAGATAGAAAGAATTTTTAAAGGAGATCCCGTATTGTTTAAAGTAACGGGAGCGATAATCGTTTCTTGAGGTCCTGTTAAGATACTTCCTAAATCGACCGCCGAAGGGATCGCGACCAAATTTCCAGGCGCTAATAAATTCACAGCGACAGGGATTTGAAGAATTTGTCCGTTACTCAAGCCGATATTTAAATTTTCTTGGTATCTTCCTGCGGTCGCTTTGGGATCAATCGAAATTCGTAAAGTGCAGGGAAGGACTTTTCCCACCGGGCAACCCGAAAGTAAAAAGGGATTCGCCGTTTGAACGCTGACGACACTGATGCCGTCGGTGTTTGCATTAATGCTTAATAAAACTTCGCTCAAACTTGCTAAGAAGATATCTCCGAATGCAACCGCTCCTTGAACGCTCACCGCTGAAGGACTAGAAGTCGGTGTCGGAACAGGCGTTACGGTCGGAATTGCAGTGCCTGTAACTGTGAGTGTCGTTGAACCTGAAATCTGAGCCGACGTTTGCGGGACAACCGTGATAGTACTTGCAGTTTGTCTCTTACCGCTCGAACACGAAGCGAGCAGAAAAAGACCGATAAAAACTAAGATTTGTTTTTTCGAAAAAGATATCATTGTAGCTCCCCAAAGCAAATGTGTATGCATTGAGGATGCAGGTCTGGGGCCAGATATTTCGTGCGTACGACGTTGCTCGAAACTGTCTACAACGAGAACACTCTTTGTGGCAGATGACAGCCCCAAATTCAGATCACAATTGCTTCACTCGTAGGCACGAAAACGCCGTTAAAAATGGCTGTAGCATTGTGAAGATTTCTCCATTTTCTAACTGTTACTCAGCTTAAAAAAGAAGACGATAATAGAGATGGAATGTCTTCTCATTTTTTTAAACCAGTGATTGAGGCGGGTCTTTTCTCATGCCTTTTTCTTTTCTGTGCGTGCGGCCCTGGGCTTGCTCCGCCAAGTGATATCAATGCCGCGAGAATCCCTCCGGTTGCATCGGAGACACCGACTCCCACGCCCACTCCTACGCCTCCAGTTGTTTTAGGAAATCCTCCGACGGTAGTGAGCGTCAACCCAATCATAGGGTTAACGGCGGGTGGAACCGCTCTGACGATCACAGGGACAGACTTTAATCTAGGCGTTACCGTTGCCGTCGGAGGAAGTTCGTGCACATCGCTGACGAGAGTGAACTCCACAACACTGACTTGCACGACATCGGCTCATTCAGCCGGCATTGTCGATCTCGTTGTGACCAATACGGACACGCAAAGCGCAAGTAGCCCGTATACTTATTCGACCGGGAATTTCTGGGTTTCTACGAGTACGGCTTCCGCTCCAAGTCCTCGAATGAATCACACTAGCATCTGGACAGGATCGAAAATCATTATCTGGGGAGGAATGGACAGTGCCAACACTACTCTTTTAACTGGGAGCCAGTTCGATCCGGTAACCGATAGTTGGAGCGAAACCAATCCTTCGAGCACTTTTAGCCGAGTGCTTCATACTGCTATTTGGACAGGATCAAAAATGCTGATTTGGGGAGGTGCGACACAAAACTATTCGGTCGTTTTTCGTTCTGGAAGTCAGTACGACCCGGTTGCGGATACGTGGACGGATATGTCGACGGTCAACGTACCTACAGGTGCCTACTTTCACACCGCTGTTTGGACGGGTTCGAAAATGCTGACTTTCGGAGGCATCTCTCAAGGTTCGTCTTATCAGAACGAAGGAGGAATCTACGATCCGGAGACGGATACCTGGAGTCGAATGACAACGCTCCTGGCTCCTACCACCCGCCAATATCATTCAGCCGTTTGGGATGGTTCGAAAATGTTGATCTGGGGCGGGGGAAGTCGAGTGAATACGGGAGGGATTTACGATCTGTATACAAACACTTGGACGCGCACGTCGACATTGAGTGCTCCGGCTCCCCGCGATCTTGCTTCGGCTGTTTGGACAGGTTCTGAAATGATTATTTTTGGAGGAACCATTGCGGGACCCGTGTATGTGAACACCGGGGGTAGATACACCCCCGCAACAAATACCTGGACGGTAATGCCCACTCTCGCGGCACCGAGCGGGCGAAGCAATCTTTTCTCTACTTCGGTTTGGAATGGATTTGAAATGCTCACGTTCGGAGGGTTCAGTGCTTCAAATATCGGGGGGATCTATCATCCCGTGAGCGATACTTGGGAAGCGATGACCACACTCAATGCTCCGTTTGCCCGAGATAGACATCGATCCGTCGGTGTAGATTCGAAAATCTATATTTTTGGAGGCTATGATACGAATACGGGGGGATACTACACTCCGGTTTCAACGGATACTTCTGCGCCTCTCATTACCTCTCTCTCGCTACTTCGCGGCGAATCTATAGGGGGAGATAACCTTACAATTAAGGGAAAGTATTTCACAACCGGGGTTGTCGTCGAAATCGACGGCTTGAACTGTGGCACATTAAATTTTGTTTCTGAAACAGAAATCAATTGCCTCACGCCGGCTCATGCGATGGGAAACGCTCATGTCGTCGTCAGAAATTTGGATGGGCAAACCTCGACGGCTGCAAACGGTTTTCTCTATGCGGATAGTTGGACTGCAACGACAACGACCTCTGCCCCCTCTATTCGAAATCTGCATTCCGCCGTATGGACGGGAAGCCAGATGGTCATCTGGGGTGGTTGGGATGGAACCACTTACGTGAATACCGGAGGACGATTCAACCCTGTCACGAATTCTTGGTCGACGACTACGACGTTAGCCTCGCCTCAACCGCGAGGATCTCATTCGACTGCTTATTTTGGTGGTTCGAGTCCGACAAAAATGGTGGTTTGGGGAGGTTACAACGGTACAAATTATTTATCGACCGGTGGTCAATACGATGCTTCGGGAGACAGCTGGGTGGCGACGGCGACTGCGGGTGCCGCTGGAGAGCGAGCCCGCCACCAAGGAGTTGCAGCCGATCTTAAAATGGTAATCTGGGGGGGCGACGACAACACAACGACGTTAAACACAATCGACGTTTACGATCCTTACGCGGATACCTGGATTTACTCAACCGCTGCTTTCGACCAGCGTTCGGATTTTTCGGCAGTATGGACCGGTACGACGGTGATTGCTTTTGGAGGATGGGATGGAAATAGCTACAGCAATTCTCTCGAGTGTTATGAGCCTTCAACGAATCAAATCACCTGCTACAACGGTACCCCGCTCGGCAGACGATATCAACACACAGCTGTTTGGACGGGAACAAAAGTTATTCTCTATGGGGGAAGTTCTGACGGAACCAATTCCTTTAATACCGGAGGAAGTTTTGATCCCGATCAAACGGTGTGGAACGATACCGCTACACTGAATGCTCCGACTCCCAGTGCTGCGCATTCGGCGGTTTGGACAGGGACGAAAATGATCATCTTTGGTGGCAAAAATAATGGAGTGGGTCTTAATTCCGGGGGAGAATATAATATCCTAACGGACAGTTGGATGCCGCTCACGACGGCCAACGCTCCCGAAGTTCGCAGAGAACATACAGGGGTTTGGAGCGGCACGCGAATGTTAATTTTCGGCGGCTCAGAAGGTTCGCGATTGAATACGGGAGGAATATATCTCCCGAATGGTTCGTGAAATTAAGGCGTCACCTCAAAATATTCCGCAGCTTTTTCTAAAAACGTTCGGTAGAAAATATGGTTTCTAAAACCGTACCGCTTTTTCATTTCTTGTTCGAGTTTAATTTCCTCTTTTACACTCTCGGGTACTTGATTCGATTGGATAAGGGCTTCCGCTAGCTTGGCGAAGTGAATATTCTCTTTCTTTAAAATCTCATGATTTGAATTTTGGCTAAGAACGTTGATCAATCTTTCTCGCATGATTTTTTCATCTTCATTGAGTATTTCGATCAGCGCGTTTTTTTGCGATTTTTCTTGAACAAGATGATTTTTCAATTGTTTTTGTATTTCCGCATAAGGACGGGTCAAAGACCCTTGCGGAAGCGACTCGATAGTGGAGGTCAAGGGAAGGGACACAAAGTTTTCAAAGACGTAAGCTCTATGTAACGCGAGGCCCTCTTTTAAATGCACGAGCGCCAAAACTTTTTTCCCTTCGGCGTCATCAATAGGCGCTTTTGCTTGATTCAGGTCTCTAAAGAAGGGGAACAGAGCTTTTTGGGCTTCAGCATTGGGGGCCCAGCTTGACATCGTCTTGATGACAGCACCTTCTTTCTCTTTTCGACTTCCGGTGGATTTAAAATCGGTGTGTCGCAGGATATCTTTTACAAACCCAGATTCGATCTGAGCGGAACTGTAAAGGTCTTTAAAGAATCGAGCCTGTCGTCGTCTTTCAACGTATTCGTTAATTTTTTCGTTGTCTTTTGGAGCGCGAAGTCCTTTCAGTTGATATGCATCAACTCGGTAGCGGCCCTCGTGATCTAACATGACCTGTTGAAAGCGCTTACGACAAGGCCCGTAGGGTAGGAAATCGATCATTCCAAAGCTTGGAGCACACGCCCCAAAGACAAGAACGCAAACCTGAATCCCAATCCAACTTCGAAATTTTTGTGGCATAAGTAGGATTATACCAAATCGGATTTATTAAAGATTATTTCATTGGTTTGGAGCTCACGAACACTTCCCGGAGCGAGATCGGATAAAAGTAAATCACCGATTGCATAACGTTCGAGTTTTTCTACCGGATGGCCCACTGCGGAGAAGATTCTACGGACCATTCGGTTTCGACCTTCGGCGACCCAAACGTCATATTGGAAAAGTTTTCTAGAAGTGGGCATTTCTTTTACTTCGAGATAGTCGAGCGTTCCGTCTTCTAGGCCTGCGAAACCTGATTTCAACGCGGAAAGAGATTCAGCTGTTAAACGCGAACGAGTGAACACGTGATACTTTTTGATCTGTTCAAAAGAAGGGTGCGTAATCCGATTGGCAAAGTCTCCATCGGTCGTCATGACAAGGAGTCCAGAGGTCTCGCGATCCAGACGTCCCGCATATTTTAAATTGTTTCCAAATCCTTTTAACGAAGGAAGATCAAACACAATCGGCGCGCCTCCTTGCGATTGCCGACTACACAGATAACCCACCGGTTTATTCAGAAGGAGATAAGTGTGTTCTTCCCCTGCGAGATTCACAGGAAGTCCATCCACTTCGACTTTATCAACGGCGGGGTCGATGGAAACCCCCGGAGCTTCGAGCTTCTTTCCATTCACTTTCACTCGGCCTTGAGTAATCATGAAATCGATATCCCGGCGAGAGGCGATACCTTTGGCAGCTAAGAGTTTGTTAATGCGAATCATTTTTTTATCGTCTCTACAAGCTATTGCGTTGCATAGCGCTGTGTAAGGTGGTTGGAGAAATACCGAGTCGGCGGGCGGCATCCGATTTGGATTTCGCTGCTGTGAGAATTTTTGCTAAATAGGCTTTTTCTTGAAGCTGTTGTTGCTTTTTAAATTCCGCGTACGAATCCGGCAAACCTTGGGATTTCTCTTTAAAAAACTTTGGGTCGAGCTGCTCGGGGCCGATTTTTTCACCGGGGCTATCGGTCAGTAATTGATAGATAGAATTTTCGAGTTCTCGAACATTGCCTGGCCAATCGTATGTCTCGAGGTACCGAAGCGTTCTGAGTAAGAGACGCTTCTTCATTCCCGTTTCGGCTTCATGTTTTGCACAGAAGTATTCGATGAGGGGTGCAATGTCTTCAGGACGTGCTCTCAAAGGTGGAATTGTAATGCTGAGCACATTCACTCGGTGATAAAGGTCCGAAAGAAATTCTCCGCTTTCACAACGTTCGAGAATGTCTGGCTTCGACGCGCAGACTAAGCGAAAGCTCACACTGCGTTCCTGGCTTCCTCCAACTCGGCGAATTTTTCGCTCTTGAATCACTCGAAGCAGCTTCGCTTGTGCCGAAGCACTGAGTTGGTGGAGCTCGTCCAAGAAAATCGTGCCGTTGTTTGCGAGTTCGAAGATCCCTTTCTTTTCTCGGTCCGCCCCCGTGAACGCGCCTTTTTCGTGACCGAAAAGTTCGGATTCCAATAAATCGCTTCCGCCTCGATAAGAAGCGCAATTAATCGCAAGAAAAGGGGAGTCTTCACTGGACTTCAGTGCATTTGCGACGAGTTCTTTTCCGGTTCCGGTCTCACCTAAAATCAAAACGCTCTGATTGAGTTCTTTGTATTTTTGAACTTTGCTCGCGATTTCTTTCAGGGCGTCGGATTTACCAACCATTTTTAAAGATTGGATTTCTGAAACCGAGGTCACAGGCATCGTACAAATCGTTTCTTCGTATTTTCGGCACCAGTTTCTAACCGTTTCTAATAATTCTTTCGCAGAGTTGCCTTTTTCTAAAAAACCGACGGCTCCTGCCTTCCACGTGCTCGTGATCGCATCTCGGGAGCTATCACCCGAGTAAATCAGAATAAAAAGTTCGGGAGAAAGTTCTCGTAGTTTCACAACCGTAGCGCTGCCATCTAAGCCTTTCATTCTGTAATCTAAAACGACAAGAGCATAGGTGTGAGGATTTTGAGAGACCTTTTGAATCGCTTTTTGGCCGTCTAAAGCCGTATCGACTTGGAACCCGTTGGTCGTCAGCAGATACTTACTGCTCTCGAGAATGAGAGGATCATCGTCCACTAATAAAATTTTATAGCTCATCTTTTGTACTCCTCGGGGGTCTCTTGGGATGACAGCTTGTAGCACAAAGAGGGGCGCCAGCTCCACCAATTTACGAGGTTTCGTAATAATAGTTTTAAGTATCCGAAATAACTTTATTTATACGGTTTATAAAGGAGAGCCTTCGAAGGGTGCTATACGATTTTTCGTAAAATCATTTGGGGGGCAGAACCCATTTACGCGGCAGTTTCTGGCGGTTTCCAAAAGACGCTCTACGAAGAATCGTAAGATTTTGACTCTCCGTTTTCAGTCCTTCGAAAATCCAAGCCTAATTTGAAAAGATTTTTGCTGGCACATCGGTTGCAAAACACCCTTGCATACCAATGATGAGGTTAAAAGGAGATCCGATTGCATAGTGTAACGGATCTCCTTCTTTAAAATGGAGTTCGGTATGAAATCAGTTCTGTGTGCAGCAGTTTTCTCGGCAATAGCCTCAATGCAAGTTGCATGCAATGGCGCAAAACCTGGCATTACTCCAGCAATCCCTGTTGCCGCACCACCCTCCGCGAAAGAAAAATATCCGTATGCCGAAACATATAAAATTTTTGGAATTCCGAAATCAAATCGAACGGCCGATGAACACAGTGTCGTTCGAATAATTCCTGGAAACTCTGGAACTCTGCAACTCGTCGAACGCGTGAGCGGAACGAATCAAAAAAATTTAGACAGCAATTTTTTAGAAAGCAAAAACGGCTCTAGGTGGATTCGGAGAAACGTATTCAGATCAAACCAAGCTTCGATACCCGTGGTAGCCGAGCCCGAAAAAATTCTCTGGCTCTCGGAGAATTTCTCAACTCACGGAGAAGAAATAGAGCGAGCTTTTAGTCTCTACAGTCTTGATAAAGGCATCTTAGCCTCATTTCCTCTTTCTAACGCGCTCTTGGAATTTCCCCTCTTAGACAGCGTAGAAAGCAATCATATTCGACGGATGCAACAGAATAAACCCGAAAACTTTGCGAATCTTGTGAAAGAGTTTTTGACGGCAACGAGTGTCGCCACTGCTCCTGCCCTCGCGATAGACCAAGAAGGTCGCTGGATGGCCTTGTCCTCGATGGGAGGTTTGGGTGTGTCGTTGACTTACGATTCGGGCCGGAAAAGCCAAACGCTCATCCCAATCATCAGCGTCGAAGCCGCGGGTGAGAGCGCTTATTCATGGAATGGCTCAGAATATTACGTCGGGATGACGGGAGCGATTCCATTACTCGCCAAAGTCGCTCAATCCCATGATCCCAATTTTAAACTCAGTGCGG
This sequence comes from uncultured Bdellovibrionales bacterium, assembly GCA_937903155.1. Lineage (GTDB taxonomy): Bacteria > Bdellovibrionota > FAC87 > UBA2466 > UBA2466 > CALCZU01. The sequence continues at coordinate 17,323 of CALCZU010000033.1, read as the reverse complement.
AGTTAAATCTTCAAAAGCTTGGCGTTCTCATTTTGAATGGCGTTGCCGGAAAAATTCCTCATCTCGAAATCGTTCAGTCTGCGGGAGACGCGTATCTTGCGATGAATGGAATCAAGAAGTTAAAGGACGGTGTGGTTCTATTCGGTGCAGTTCAACCCAAAAATGGAGACCAAAAGTCTTGGATTGCGATTAAAAAAGAAAATGGGTTTATCGAAAAAGCCATTCCCTTTGAGAAAAACTCTTTTGTGAGCGCGGTGACGTCAGAAGGGGCCTCGTTTTATGTCGGTGGTTCATTCGGATTTAGCCAAGCACACAGCGGTTCAGTGGATCACATGAAAGGTTTTGTCGTAAGTCTCGACAACAATCTCAATGAAAAAAGACGCACGCACCTTTCCGGAAAAAGGACAACTCGAGTCTTGGTCGTCCATAGCGACGCTGAACGTCTGTGGGTGGGCGGATCTACGAATGGTCCAGACACTCATGCAGAAGATCGGGCAGCAGAGTCATTCGTAATTCAAGTTAGAAAGTAAATTTAACAACGATTTCAAATCAAAAAAAATGCCTCATCAAAGATAAAAAGGAAGAAAAATGAACAAATCTAAACTAATCGTTGCGAGCGCATTCTTGCTCTGGGGTTCTCTGAACTCGATAGCCGCTCCATGCCCGGCAGATCATTGCTCGAAAGTCGCTCCGAAAGTATACAAAGCCTGCATGAAAGACGGTAACAAAGGAAGTGCCTATTTCGAGCACCCTGGAAGTGATGATATGTGCTCCTGCCCATGTTCCTGTTTCGCAGTAGGCACTACAGTCACTACCGCTTCGGGACAAATTGACTTCAGTAAGTTGGAATCTGGAGACAAGGTCGTCACCGAGTCGGGCCTAGGTGTCATCAATGAAGTAAAAAAGAGCGAAGTTCAAAACCATCCTGTGGTGGCTATTTCGTTTAGCAATGGAATTACCCATACTGTCAGCTTAAATCATCCATTTCTCCGTGAAGGATCGATTGTGACAGAGGCTGAGCGTTTGAAAAAGGACGACAAAGTCCTCGGTGAAAAAGGCGAAATCCTCGAAATTACCGCGATTAAGAAATCCGACAACTACACAGGTCCTCTTTACAACTTAGTTCTCCAAGGTAACGACGAGAGTGGAAAAGATAAAATTTACTACTCCCGCGGCATCGCCACAGGCGACTGGGCCGTACAAAGCTATCGTGACCTTCTGCAGACTGAAATCGGACTGCGAGAGTTGATGGAAAAATCGAAGTAAGAACTCAAAAACGAAACAATCGCCCTTGCGGTCGAAATACCGCAAGGGCTTCAAAAAAGGCGAATGAAAATGCAACCGAACCCAAAACTGACGAAAAAAATGTTTCAGTTGTCGACAGCTAGTACCGCAAGATGGGCTTTCTACCTCCTAGCGACAGCTGTCACGAGCGTCTTTACTCCTTGCTTGGCCGCGGAAAAAAATGGCGTAGAAGGATTGCCTGATGACGCTTACGCGAGCATGGATAAGTTTGATTGCTACGAAGCCGCGCAGCACAGAATCCCAGGGATTACGGGCGATAGTTCGGATCGTGCTAACGATCCAACACGTATTTTGTATCACCTCTGCACTTCAAAAGATTTCAATTCAACCACGAAGAAATTTTTAAATAATGCATATGAAGAGTTCGTAAAAAGAATTCTGTCCGAGAAGGTTTATGACTGTGTCAGATCATCAGTGCTAGACACCACAATCGCTCAGGAAAGCTACTTGGGCTTCGTAAGGAAATGGGTATTGCCCACCATTAGTCCTCATGATGTTGAAGAAACTGTAGCTGGCGCGTTTTTTCGTCCAGCTTCCGATGTGATCGCTAGAGCGGGGGTAAGTTCATCAAAAGTATTCAAAAATTCTTGGGTGTTTCTATCCCCGATGATTTACATGGATAAAGAAAATGCTTTCTATGCAGATTCCCGACGAAACTCGTTTTTTGATAAAAAAGCGCAGTTAGAAGGAAAAAAATTCGAACAGCACGTTTCCATTGGGGTATGGACTCAAGCGCTCAACTCGGACCAAGGGCCTGCCTCGACCGATATCGACTTTTGGACGGCGGCTCTTGCTTTAGCTCACTTCAAAACTCTCGGCCTGTCGAATGAAATTAAACCAGATAATTTTACTTCGCAGTTAGCGAGTTGCATTGCATTTAATGGTCAAGTTCCTGAAAATCACTCCATTCCGCTCGAAGCAGGGAGCAAAAAATGAAATGGGTTTTTATTGTTTCCACAATTGTTTCCTTCGCAATTGTTAGTTTTGTCCAATCCAAAAAATCCTCGCAGGTTCCTATCTCAACTCCGACCAAAGTAGCCCGCGAAAATTTTGAACCCCTCTCGGTGCAGGGCGGTCGGCTGAAGGTCGTCCTTGCGCCGAGCCCCTCTCCATTGCCGCAAAAACAAAAAGCTCATCCGCTTTTAAAACTTAAGCATCCTGAAAAACTTCAAAATCTGAACGATCCTCAAGTTACCGAGGCGTTTGATATCTATCTCTCGCAATTTGGTCTAAACGAAAATTCGTATGCTCTTTCGGATTCGCCGCTGGATACGCTTCACAATCTCTCACTCGCGATGGCTGCGTTAGATGAAAGTCCTTCGCGCTTCAAAGACGAACAAACGATGCGAGGGCGATTGATAGCGCTGACACTCGTTGCTCAATCCGGACTTTCCGAAGCCAAAGAAGCTCGCGAGAAAGTTTTTCTCAAACTGAAAAATAGAATCTTAAATGGAGAAAAAGGACCGGAAACAACTGCGCTGAAGAGCGACTTTCGATTCTTAATGATGTTGATGCCCCAATCTCAACTCAAGGAAATCGTTCAGATTTTCAAAAACGAAAGAAACGAAGAGATACGTAAGACAATCTTAAGCGGCGCACACTCGTCTTTCCAACGTCGAGGATTAAGCGACTCGTCCGTCCGCGAACAGATGGTCCAAATAGGTTTTGATTTAGGAGATGAACGATGAACTACAAAAAGAAACTCTCAATCTCGATGATTCTGCTGCTGAATTGTATCGGCATATCGGGCGTCAATGCGGCTACGACAGCGATTAAAAACAAACAGGTGCGGTTGATTTTCAGGTATCCGATGGCGCCTCAGAGGTATCTTTCAGGGGCATGGCTCGAAGCTTGGTCGTACGCCGATCCAATAAAACCTCAGCTCTTAAAGCGGGTTTCATTCGATTCTTTCCGCTCGGCAAGTAAGTTCAGCTTGAGTGCTGATGAAAAAGGAAACCTTGTTTTGATGGCCGTTGATTCCAAAGGAAAAAGTTTGATTGTGGCACAGAGCCAATGGACGAAGGGCTGGTATCCGCCGGCAGAGATTTGTATCACAGAAAATCAAGAAAATAATTGTCGCGTCGTGGTTGAAAGAAACGACGATATGAAGAGCCTCAATTTTCAACTGGTGACGGAGAAATAAAATGTTAAAAATTTCGCAAAAAATTATCCTACTTCTAATTATTTCCCAATACGCAGCCGCGTATCCCACAAAAAGGCCGTTGCCTGAGGGAATTGTCGACGAACATCCGCAGTATCAATTATTTCGCGACCACCTCGAGTCCCGGAGGTTTTATTACATTCCCAAAGTCTACAACGTTACCGAAAACAATCTGACGGCTTTTGGAAATCATGAAACGAATTGCGAGTCCGTTGCCGAATATGAAGAGACGCTTAAGCTTTTGATGAAGGCGAGACTTGAGCACATCAAAGCAACCGTGGCTCGCCTAAAACAGTTAAACGCACTTTTAGGTGATTTGGATAAGATGCGGGCAGAACAACTCAAACTGCTCGAGAAAAAAAGGAGCATTCAGGGTGAGTTAGCTGAAAACGAGAAGCCCGAAGGTGAAGAGAAGAATAAGCAGGAGGCTTTAAAGAAAGAACTTGAAAGCGTGGACAAGTTATTAAAACAATTCGGCGACAAAATTGCCCAGGCCGAAACATTAAGAACCGGCGCTGAAGCAGAACAAACCGCAGGCTTGGCACAAATTGAAAAGCTCGAAAAAAGTCTTACAGGATTCGAGGCAAGATTGACCAAAGGCGCCGGTCGGGTCACTTTACGTCTCAAACTTCCACAAGAAACCACCACCGAAGCTTTGCGAAAAGAATTCAATTTGCAGAAAGGGGATATTCTTGTGCCAGCGAATTATCTGGGCCTCAGTCTCTTCCCGGCGCTCGAGGACGACCTCGACTTTCGAGAGCGAACTGCGAAGGCGGCGACCACCGGAGCTTTTGTTCCTGAATGGAGCGTAAAATCCACTGCCGTTCCCCCCACTGTTTTTGGTCCAACGGAAACCCCATCATCTCTCGAAGAATTTCCTTTGGAAAAGGAACTCTCGATGACGAGCATTGTCTCGCTATACACCTTTTGTGCACTTAATAAGACTTACGAGGTTGACCGGCTGAAACAAACTATTGTTCCGGTCCGTGTTCAATATACCTTTGCGCTTTGGAAGTCGCCTGCGGCAAAAAGTGAGAGCGGCAGCTTAGGAAAAGTCACGATGCTTTTGAATCCCGTGGCTTGGAAACTCGCGGAAGCGCTGCCTTCTGCTACATCAGAAGTGGGCGGCGTTACGATGGATTCGGGCGATCCTAAATATTTTTCGGACAAAGGCTACTTCGAGCCTCATTCGATCACGACATCTTTTAAACTCATCTTGGACACTAAGGAGAAAAAATGATCTATCCAATCAAAAATCTGGCCGCCTTTACGGGTCTGATGGCGGCGTACTGTGGAATCGCGAGTGCGATGCCCAGTGGTTTGACCAACTTACCGGCAGCGCTGGTGCATCCAAAAATCAAGGGAAGCCCGCTACCTGTGGAAATGTTGCCTCATACAAGCGATCCAAAAATGATTTACGTGAAGCCCACGGAAGGAATTTTTGTGAATCAGGGATTAGTAAAATCCCCTCTCAGTCAATGTAATCTCGTGCAGGGTGAACTTGCGATTGCGGATCAAAACGCAAAGGCGAGAAACATGGTTGTCGCAAGTCTTCGTCAAGCACAAGCCGATCACCAAAAAAATCAAACGAAGTACCGAACGCTCATTCAAAAATTTGAAGAATTGGAAGGGTTATTAGTTCCTGCTCGCGCTCGACTCGCCGACATTGAGTTGGAGCATACGACCGCAAAGTCGGAATGGAGAACGGCGCAAGACGAAGTCGAACCTTTAGAAAGAAAACTCGATAAAGCGACCGATCCTCAACAGAAAAAGGAATTGGCAGAGCTTGTAAAAAAAGCGCGCGAAATTGCTGCGGCCAAAGAATCTCAGATGGACGAAGCTTACGCGGCACTCAAAAAAATGCGTCGAACAGTGAATGACCTCGAAACTGAACATGGTTCCATTAAAGGAAGAAAACAAGGTTTCGAAAAAACTCTCACGGTGCAATTAGACGAGCTCACCAGAATCCAAGATCAATTGGATAAGATGTTGGCCCAGTCCGAAAAAATTCTTAAAAAATACTCGGAAAGAGTCGGTGGATACACAACCTTTACGGTAGACTTTGCGCCTGCGAGCTATCTCGCAGCTCTCAAAACTGCAAATCCTGGGTATAGTTTCCAGTATGTTCCTTCGATGACAGCCAGTGTAGATGCGCTCATCCCCGGACAGATCCGTGGAGGCTCACCCCTTGAATCCCGCACGGGTCGACTCATTTTGGATGCAAAATGGAATGACGCTAAAAATGGAAGAGCAGACAAGAAATTCAAATCGAACTTACCTTTGACTGAAGATTCCAAAAAAGATCCCATCCAAGCAGTGCAAGCTGCGATGAGCGAGCCCGAAGGATCTCTCACCGGAGCCAAGGCGCTTTCGCTAGAATTGTCGGTCTTAGGTTATTGCGCGCTGAAAGAACCTGAAAGCCTTGCGACGGAGATGAACGCAGGCGCGAAAGACACTTTCAAGTTAGCGTTGTATTACACTTACCCTGTTCAATATGAACTGAAGCTTTCTGGAAAGTACAATAGCTACCAATCGCTTTACGACTTTCATAAAATCACAAGTTCTTCTTCGTGGTTTGGATTGTCACAGAGCCAAAAGCAAGAACATGTTCAGCGCCTTGTGAACTCGACGGCGTTTGATATTAAAGTTGAGCCTTTGGGCGTCATTATGACTGCTCAAGAGAGTCTTGCGCTTGCTGAAAAAGTGAAGGAACAACTCTTGTTCTTCTCGGTTCAACCCTATTTGGACCAAACGCCGATTAAACCCGAAAAAGCTCAGTTAAGTACCGAGCAATTAGGTGCGACTAAAGTGGGACAACGTTTGATGATGATCCCGAACCCATGGACTTTCTGGGGCGGTCTGGTCTTGAGTGCCCTAGGAGAGATGTTTGGGTCCAAATCGGCTGAAGCGATTACCCAAATTTCGAAACAGACGTGGATCAACCTAAACTATCAGGCCGGCTTTGCCTTCCTTCATTCGGCAGATCTCACGATTGGGGATCTCACCAAGGCCCAGCTGATTGAGAAATAAATCGGAGAAGATATGAAAAAACGTTACATCATTGTACCTACCATCCTTGTTGCAGTCGTTGTCATAGCGGGGGGCTTTAAGCCCTCCGCAACCTCAACGCCTCAAACAAAAATTGTGAGCATCGCTACGCCTACAGAAAAAAATCAAGTTTCTGTTTCGGCGGAAGAGAAAATGGCAGAGACCAAACAAGCACTCAAAGAAATCGAAGCAACGTCGTCAGAGATTGACTCGCGTCTTTTGCAGAGCACTGCCGAGTTAAAAGTTCAAGAGCGTCTTCTGCAAGAGATCGAACAAATCGAATCTGACTTCGAATCTGGCAGAATCTCCGCAGACCAATATCTCGAGCGCCGCCACGAGTTGAATCGGCAAATCCGAGGTTAAAAAGTAAACTTTTTAAAACTAAATGAGTCGATTAGAGGCGAGAAAAGTGAGGTAATCGTCCATCGAAATATTTGACACTCGAAATGATGAGAATTTAGTTAAAAGTAGGCAAAAAATTACATGGGAGGTAAACAATGAAAACATTTCTATTTTTAGCCTTGGCAATCATCATCAACAGTTCGTCTAGCTTTGGTAACACCATTGCAAGCGCGAAAACCCAAACCAAATTAGCAGTTGAGAACATCAGCGCTCTTTTCGAAGAACGTTCGCATTCGGCTGCAAGCTGCAATGACGTCGCACGTTACTGCTGGAGCTCTTGTTCGTCAGCTCCCATTAGCTGCTACCAAAACTGCATGCTCAGTAACGGCTGTAGACCATAAAAATCTGAGAAAAGTGTGGTTTTATCTCAGCGAGAAGCCACACTTTTTTTAATCTAATTCTCCTTTACCTCTCCGGAATTTGATTTTAAATACGTACCTATCGAATTTTGATATCCGGCTGAGGAATGTAGGTGGCTTCTCGCAAAAATAGTTTCGTGCGAAGTGTTTGTTTAGTTTCTTTCATTACATTTGCTTTCTTCTTTCTAATTTTGGAATTTGGCGTTTCTCGCATCGTTAAAGTCCCCCATCTTGTCTATCGCTATTGGGGGAATAGGCCAGTGACATACTACCCTAGTCTTTCACAAAGGGCGGTGACAGAGAACTACGATATTTCTTTTAAATCGAATTCTTGGGGCTTCAAAGACGTTGAGCATGCCATTCCAAAAATGCCTGGGACCTATCGGGTTTTGCTTTTAGGAGACTCCTACATTGAGGCAGCCGGAGTGCTCATTTCAGAGCAAGTTTCCCAGCAAATGCAGAAAATCGCCAAGGAAAAGGGACACCAATGGGAGGTGATTTCGATTGGAATGTCCGGTTATGGACAGGCGCAACAGCTCAGTTACTTGAAACAGTTTGGAAAAAAAATCGCTCCTGATGCGGTCGTAACGTTTTTTTGTGCAAATGATTATTGGAACAATGCCTACGATTACCAACCTGCCGACTTTCGATTGGATAACAGAAATCTTATCTCTCAACTTCCGCAAAAAGAGACTCCTGTTCCTTTGATTCAAAAGGTATTTAGAGCAACGCTTAGTCAAACTGAGTCGTATTATATCATGAAGCACGCGTTTGAAAGACTCAGAGGATCTCTAGGGACCTCGAAAAAAGAAATGGAAGTGGCCGCTTTTGCCCTCGGAGTAAGTGCAAAAATGAAAGGTGCATCTGAAAATAAAAGCGAAAAAGAAAAAATGGCGCGTTTAATCGGAAGCGACTATGAGATCGATCTTTTTCGTGCTCTCGTGCGTGAAATTAAAAGAGAAGCGCAGTTCGAAAATCATGCTTTGTTAATTAATACTCTCGTTTCAAGTGATGTCCGAAAAGAATCAGAAGACTTTAACTGGTTTATGCATTGGACAGAAAATTCCTTTAAAGAGTTGGGGGCTCCTGTGGTTAATTTTGATTCTGAGTTTAGAAGAAGGTCACGCGAGGATGGGGTTCTGCCTCATTTTGAATCCGACAGTCATTGGAACGCTACAGGAAATAGATGGGTTGCGGAACGTTTGGTAGAGGAGATCTTAAAGCAGAACCGTGCGAGATGAGGTTGTTACTCTTCTAAACGGGCGACGAAAAATTGCCTGCTTTAGCGGGTAAGATATGGTAGAGCCTTTTTATGTCACGCACCTCTCAAACTTGCTACGATTCCCACCGACAGTTGCGTGAGTATTTTACGGAGCTTAAATCAAGAAACCCAAGATATTCTCTGCGATCGTTTGCATCAAAACTGAAAGTTTCTCCGGCGACTTTAAGCGAGATCTTTTCGCAGAAGAGGCCTCTGACTCAAACCATGGCCATTCGATTTGCTGAAAAACTAAAATTTGATCCCCTTCAAACTCAGCTTTTTATTCGCGGCGCGATTATCAAACGTTTTGAAGAGAAGTTGCCATTAGACCAAAACCTCAATCGTGTAACGGATTCGCAATTCGAGAAACTAAATCCAGATACATTTCAGCTCATCGCAAACTGGTACTACTATGCTCTCCTAAGCCTCCTCGAAATTCCGAAAATTTCAACTCAACCCGATAGTCTTGCAAAGCGTTTAGGCATTCAAGTGGCCCAAGTGAAGATAGCGCTCACCCGACTTGAAAAATTGAAGTTAATTGAAAAAAAAGGGGGCCGATTTGTGCTAACGACGACGGGCGTCTCCATCGAAACATTGGGTTACGATTCCGCCATGAGACAGTTTTTAGAGCAGAATTTAGAGAAGGCAAAAGAAAGTCTTTTGACAGTCCCTGCAAAAATGCGGGAGCTTTCGTTGACGACGATGGCCATCGACCCCGATAAGATTCCAGAGGCTCGAGAAACAATTAAAAGATTTCGCCGAGAAATGTCTGCATTTTTGGAGAGTGGAAAGAAAAAGCGCGTGTACTCGCTCGCGGTACAACTTTTTCCGTTAGATAAGGAAGAGAAATGAAAAATCTAAAAATCCTCACCGTCTTTTTATTTTTAGCGATAACGGTTTTTTCGGTAGAACCTCCCGGAAATGAAGGGGGCGGCAATGGCGATAGAATTACCGCATGGTTTGCATCATTGGGGAAAACCATCGTCGATGAAATTAATTTTTCTTATCAGCGCGGGGAAAAAATTCTAGGGACTGAAGAATTTCGTCCTAAACGCCTCTCTGCGGCGTTAAAGACACCGATTATTTTATTAAATGAAGACAATCTCGAACGTTTGAAAAACGACCGAAAGGAAATCAAAGACTTGAGAGTCACTCTCGAAAAAGAGGTTTACACTATCTATCTGCGGGAAAAAGTGTGGACCGATCTTTATGATAAAAAACGTCCTGAATATCGCTCGGTCATGCATGCCTATCTCTATGCTGCCGGTTACAATGACCGCGACTATGCTGTTTCGAGCCAGGTGGCTGAAGAATTTTTTGAAGGACTTCCAGGCCATCCGTCGCCTCAGTCGAAATTAGTGCCTGCTGCGAAAACAACAGGGGTTAGATTGGGCGGAAACTATACTCTTATCCGCTTCACCGAAGACGGCGGTCTGATTGGGATCCAAAACAATGAGAACGTTTTTCCAGATCGGGAAAGAGACCAAAACAATCCCATTAAACTTGCTCCCCATGGTCAACATGCGAGTTCGTATGTGGTGAGAATGGTGGCCCGTCCGATTCCCGGAAGTGAAAACACAAAGCTCAACGACCTCAAAAAACTGGTGACTGCTTGGGCGTATCTTCCCCGCGGCGCTCGAGAAGAAAACTACATTCATTTTAACGATATTGTTCTGACAAAGGACGATGGATATTTGATCATCGGTTGCAGTGCTCAATCGATGGCAAACGAAATGGGAGGAAAACGTTGTGAATCGGGCCTCGCTATCAAATTAAATAGTTTCGGACGCAGACAGTGGATCGCTTACTATCCTAAAGAAGTCGATATCAAACGAGCGAGAGAACTTGAAGACGGTCGATTTTTAATGATTTCCGAGAAATCAATTTTTGCGACTCGCTCAAAGGGAAATATTTTAAATGAGCCTCCCGTTATTCCGCTAGAAAAAACTCTGATTTCAGATATTGGTGATATTGAGGGAGGCGATTGGATTGTGACAGGGATGAGAGAGGATAAATCGGAATATCAGCATCCTTACGTCTTACGTCTAACTGCCTCGTTGAAAGTTGTGTGGGAGAAAGAGTATTCAAATTTGTACGGCGGTTTTCTTTCGCTCGCAAAGCTTTCCAAAAATTCGTTTTATGTCGGTGGAGCGGTTGGAAAATCTACCCACTCGATGCAGTATGAGAGCTTTTCTCCCTTTATTAATCGAATCAATGTGGAAAATGGCGAACTTCTTTGGTCTTTGAAGTTTCACGAATATAAAGGTTCCGCGGATAATGACACCCCTGCAGGGAGTGTCTTACAACTCGTTCCCTGGGATGAAGACAAGGTCGTCGCCATTTCAATTTCTGCAAGCGATTCCTCGGGAGCTAAATGGAAACTTCCCTTTATCTGCCCCCAATCTTTAGATGATATTCTTTTTCAAACGGTTCCCTATGGGTATCGTAAGCTAGAAGGGTCGAAGAGTATTTGGTATACGCGGTTTGATAAAGAAGGAAAGATTGATGCCAGTGCAGAAAACCACCAGCAAAATGCCATCCCGCTTTTTGCAACGCCTCTTAAAAATTTCCTTGTCGTTTCTTTCCGGGGTTGGGAAACGCTCACAATGAAATTTCCAGAATCTAAGCAATTCGGATCGAACAGCTTTCGAGAGCGGATGATTCCCCTCCGCTGGTAAGTGTTCCAAAACTTTAGAACACTAATCCAATGAGAAGCTTGCTTAAACTTGTTGTGGGTTCAGGCTCAATTTATTCTCTTTTCAATGAAAAAGGAGAGCGCAATGATTAGAAAATGTTTGGTCGTTACGGTAACGGTAGGATCACTCTGGATGGCAGGCTGTGCCATCGTCCCTTATGCAAGAGAGGTGAAAAAGAAGCCCTCTGAAGGGGGATTGATTGCCCTGGAGGTTTTGCACTCCGAAGAAGATCGCGCTCAGGCGGATACTTTAATGCACAACAATTGTGGATCAAAACCCGTGAAAATTTTGGAAGAGGGTGAAGCGGTTGTGGGGCAACGAACTCAAACGAATGCAAACGCTAGCCATCGAGCGGGACTCGAAGGAAAAAAATTCGGCAATTTTATGATTGGGGGCTCCGATCCTTCAACAGAAGTCAGTTCTTCTTCCGTCACGAGTGAAGTGAAAGAGTGGCAGATTAGCTACCAATGTGTCGCTGGGAATACGGCTAAACCGGAGCGAGTCGCAGGCAGAACCAAAACAAAGTAGAAGAAAAGTTTTTCTGCTGTGCTTGACGCGACGACCACCTACTTTTTGGCTGCAAAACGGTCGGTTGCAAATTATATTGTGACCGATACGTGCTTATTCAGCCAAGGAGAGACGATTGTTGCCGTTATTAAAGCCTTTAAAGCTAGGATCGATGGAAGTAAAAAATAGAATCCTCATGGCGCCACTGACTCGGACTCGAGCGAGTGGGGAGGATGGACGTACGCCTAATTTATTGATGCAAAAATACTACGAGCAGCGAGCGGCTGCCGGTTTGATTTTGTCAGAGGCGACGGCTGTGACTCCAATGGGAGTTGGGTATCCGAATACACCCGGCATTTGGTCCGAAGCTCACGTGGAAAACTGGAAAGCAATTACGGACAAAGTTCATGCGGCGGGAGGAAAAATCCTCTTGCAACTTTGGCATGTCGGAAGAATTTCACATCCCATTTATTTAAACGGAGCCTTGCCAGTCTCGGCGAGCGCTGTTCGAGCAGACGGACATGTAAGTCTTCTGCATCCGAGACAGGACTACCCAACTCCACGCGCTTTAGAATTAAGCGAAATTCCAGGAGTGATCGAGGCCTATCGAAAAGGTGCGGAGAACGCTAAACGGGCCGGTTTTGATGGAGTCGAAATCCACGGAGCGAATGGTTATTTATTAGATCAGTTTCTTCAGGATGGTACAAATTTGAGAGCGGATGCGTACGGAGGAACGATCGAAAACCGAGCAAAGCTGATGTTGGAAGTCACAGATGCCGTCGCATCGGTATGGGGTGCGGATCGCGTCGGAATGCATCTGTCTCCCCGCTCGGATATCATGTCGATGAAAGATTCGAATCCCGAAGCGACCTTTAGTTATGTGGTGGAGCAATTATCCAAACGCCAGATAGCTTTTGTTTGTCTCAGAGAGCATGAGGGGCCGGATAGCCTTCTGCCGAAACTGAAACGGATTTTCAAAGGACCGGTCATTGGGAATGAAGGTTTTTCATTCGCAAGTGCCGAGGCAGCGCTGGCGCGCGGAGATATCGACGCGGTCGCATTTGGAAAAGACTTTATCGCAAATCCCGACTTGGTAAAACGCTATGAACTTGGCGCTCAATTAAACCCGCCTGTGCCCACGACCTTTTACGGCGAGGGAAGCGTGGGTTACACAGATTATCGTTTTCTGGAAGCGTAAAAAATTTTTCGCTGAAAAAGATTCACGGATTTGCATCTGATCGTTTCATTTGTCCCTTCAAAGGCGTTTCGTTATGTTCGTTTTTAAGGAGGTTCTCTATATGAGACATTTAACAATGAGTTTATTGGCGTTCACCTTATTTACCCAAGGGGTCAAAGCAGATCCGAACGTTTTGGAGAAGTGTACGGCAGAGAACGATGAAGGAAATAAAATTTCCTTCCAAGTTTCGCTCGTTTTGACCATCAACGGCGAATATGAGCTTCTGACGTTTAGCGAAGCTCCCGCGTTTGTACCGAACTTAGTCCGTTTCAAAGTGACGCAATCGATTTATCCTCTTTTGAGAGTCGCCGTCGGGCGGACTGAAAAGCGGCAACAAATGGTTTCGATGCATACAAAATCAGAATCGGGCAAAACGTACTCAGGCGAGTTACGTGCTGGCGATGGAAGCGGGAATGAGTTCGGAAAGTACCGGCAATACCAGTTCTCTTGCGAACGCCAGCATTAAGTTTGTGCGGTTTTCTTGGAAAATGAAAGCCCTGGCGATCTTCCACGCCGGGGATTTATCCTAGAGAAGCATCACCCATCGTAATAAACCCTGCAAACTTAGGAATTCCATCGATGTAGAACCTCTTGCATTCGCTGACGTCGCAACAGGCATCTGCTAACAGTGCGAGGATGTTTCGATTGAAGTGGCAACCGCCACCGATGCGTTTTTGCAGCGGAGTTAAACGGTTCTGCCATTTCTGCACCGGAAGATCGGGTGCAAGGCCGTGTTCAAGAAAAACAAAACTTCCACCGGGACGTAGAATTCGCTTTGCTTCGGACAATACGGCAAGGGTGCTAGAGACACTACAAAGTGTGAAAGTACTGACCACAAAATCAACAGAGTTTTTCTCTAGAGGAATTTTTTCAGCGGTTGATTGGATGAAAGTGACTTCGCTCGCAAATTGTTTCTCTCTTTTCTTCGCGAGTTTAAAAATTTCTTTTGAAGGCTCAATGGCGAAGAGTTTTGTGACTGAAGAAGGGTAGTGCGGCAAATTCATCCCGCTTCCGAATCCGATTTCTGCTACCTCTCCTCGAACAGGTTGAAGGAGTTCGCTCCGTAAAGGAGCGAGATGTTTATCATCCATCGCCCAATTAATAATGCGCGGAAGGATGTAGGTGGAATACAGGCTTGTCATGAGACTGTTGCTATCAGAAATCCTTCGGCATTTCCAGCTCTCAACCCGTCGGTCCGTTGAGCAAAGTATTTTTGATAGACGTCATTGCCAGAAACATAGCGAGCGCTTTTAAAGCCCGCTTCTTTTGCCAAGCTTTCTATCTCGCGAGGATTAAACAGGCTCAAAAAGGGTGTCCCCGATTGTCATGCCGAAATTGTATTACAGAAAGAAGAGGTGTTCCCTTTTCAAAAGGAATTGCAGTTGTGTCTATAGGTGTATCTCGCTCACTCAAGATTTTCTTAATAAATTCCTGGCTGCTTTGTCCACTGAGGAAAACACCTTTTGAAAATCCGAACGATTCTTCGCTGGGGAATGCCCCTTTACCCATAGTATCTCGGGTTGAAGTTCGTCAAAAAGGGTCAAAAATTCCTGGTAGAGGTCCGCATTAGCGAGCACTTCGCCCTTGCTTTGACTTATAAATTGGGTTCGCTCTAACCGTTTACGACGTTTCAATAGGTTTTCGAGCGCCTTGCAGTCGGTGATCAACGTGATTTGAACGGATGTCTCAACCGTCTGAAAATGTATCTTCCATTCTTCGAATGCCGTAATCGCGCTGATAAATTCCAAACGCGCGATATTTTCGCCATCGATTTGTTTTGTTTGAATGTCAAAGTTGCAGTCCTCTGCATTTTTTTTCCATTGGCTGGCTGAAAGAATAAGAAAAGCCGTGATTCCCCTTTTGGATTTAGGGTCAAAGCTCGCGTCAGAGAAAATAAAATATTCGTTCAATCACCACTCGATTCTGATTTTAAAAAATTGCGCCACCGCTTTAGTTTGGAGAATGATACAAATCTACCAGGAGTTCAAGGTCACGGATGGAATAGACCAAGATGTTCAACAGAGACCTTCCTATGGTATAAAAAATGGATGTGCGCTGAATATCATATTAAGGCTAAGTTCAAAGACATTGAAAAAATCTTAGGTCAAACCGTAACCAACATCTCGTCAAGGGACGAGTGGGATACAAGAGTCAAAATGACGGTCGCCGCACCGGCTTTGAAGATTCACGACGGAAAGCTGCAGCTCGACGAGTTTGTCTTCCCTGCAAATCCTTTTCCCAATGCAAGGATGTCTCAGCTTGAGAGCAATAAGGTGAAGGCAGAAATGATCGAAACAGACGATCAGATAGTTCCCATCACGAGAGTCCCACTTTGGAAGAGCAGCTTTCATAAGTTTCCATGCATCGTTCCGATGACGAGCTTTTTAGAACCCGTGTATTGGGGAGATCATCAAGGAGAGGTCGTGGAGTTTACCGATCCTCACTCTGAGGTATTTTTTGTCGCTGGCATTTTCATTAAACCGAGAGTGCCGAGTACCGGAAAATTGAATGGCTTTGCTCTTCTCACTCATACTGCCTCGGAACAGATGCTCAAATACCATCACAGAATGATTGTTCTGTTGCGACCTGAAGATTGTCTGGATTATCTCAAAGCAAACTTATCATCCGAGCAGCGGTACGAATTTTTGATTAAAAAAAGATACGCTCCAAAGTTTAAAGTTTCAGTGAAACGAAAAATGGCGAAAGGTTGGGAAAAACGCGTCGAAAAACATGCGGCGGCGCTTGCAGATGAAATGAAATATGTTCATAGGCTCGAAACTTAATTTTTGGGGCGTTGCAGACGAAAATGAGCAAGGGTTGAGAAACTAGCTAATTTATGATTGTCGCTACTAACCGTGGCAAATGTATAATATGAAAATGCGAATCCCTTTTTTGCGAAGAATATTTTTTATGCACGTGCTCGCTGCATCATTTTTATTTGCAGGCGAGATTCATCCTAAATCATTTCCAACTTGGGTTGAACCTACCGAACCTTTTCAAATAGCGGGACCGCTTTACTACGTGGGAACGCGAGGCCTCGCAGTTTATCTGATTAAGACGAATGCGGGACTGATTCTTCTGAATGGTGCGATGCCGGAATCGAAAGACCTCATTCATCAGTCCATCCGTAAGTTAGGTTTCAAACTGGAAGACATTCGCCTAATTCTTGTTTCGCACGCGCATATCGATCATGTCGGTACAATCTCGGAATCAAAAAAACTCTCGCATGCTCCCGTGGCAGTCTTGGAGTTTGAAGTGGATCTCTTAAAGTCCGGAGGGAAGCACGATTATTTATTTGGAGAGAAAGCAGACATGCAGTTTGAAGGGGTGACAGCGGATCGCGTCTTAAAGGATGGCGAGAAAGTAATCTTGGGAGAAGTCGAGCTGATTCCGCATTGGACACCGGGACATACGAAAGGCTGCACGACTTGGGAAACGAGTATCACCGAAAAAGGTAAAAAATATTCGGTCATCTTTGCAGATGGGACGAGCGTGAATCCAGGAACACGGTTAGTAAAAAAAGTTTCGTATCCTCAAATTGCAAACGACTACAAAAAAACATTTCAGACTTTAGAATCTCTCCATCCCGATATTTTCTTGTCTTATCATGCTGAATTTTTCGATCTTGAAAAGAAACGCGCACGAATGGCGAAAGAGGGAATCAATGCTTGGGTAGATCCCAAGGGCTACCAGGAGTTAATCAAAACAAAGAAAAAAGAATTCGAGGAAAAGGTTGCAGCCGAAAAATCTCTTTCCGCTCAATGAATTTCAACCATTCGATTCCCAGGATAAGAGCAGTGTGGGGGAAAACGCTTACTAACGGAAACCTCACAAGTTCCTTGGCCGAAGAGTCTTGAAATAAAGTACCCGGCGCATTTCAATGGCAGTTCGTGTGTGCAATCAGTGAACTTATTGATGCATTCGCTGTCGCTAACGGTCATTTCTTGGAGTGGGTGAACATTGGGATCGTAAGTTCTATCGACCTCTGTCTGGGCACTTTTGTTCACCGCAATCCATGTACAGCTCCCCCAAGAGCTTAGGACGCAATCGGAAGATTTTCGACATTTTCCCCATTCTTCGAACTCTTTTTGGGGAATCTCTTTGGCTAAACAATATGTCTGAAAGAATAAAGAAACTGTGATTAGGACAAAGGGGAGGGACAAAACTTCATTTCCACGAGCAATATTTCTGCAAGTCCGTGTTAAACCACGAAACACAAGGTTGATTTGTGAGTTCAAATCGAAACTGGTTGGTGGCTTGTTCATGAAATTCCTAAAGACGATGAAAGGTGCCAGTGATCTTCCCCCGAAAAAGTGGACATTAGGCGGCGGTTGTTTTTTCTTCATA
>CALCZU010000032.1 GCA_937903155.1 uncultured Bdellovibrionales bacterium | reverse complement strand
GAGCGCTCTTGTTATCGGCGAGATTGCTTCGTCGCCTACGGCTCCTCGCAACGACGGAGTTATTTCTTAGTTATTTGTTTTAAGATCGAGATTGTATAGCGTTTTATTTTTTGAAATCGTAATGCGAATCGCCTTGAGGCGGTTGTAACACTTTTGAGTGGTATCTGAGTTAAAAACCTGCCATGCAGTTTTTTCAGAATCCGATGAGGAGATGGATCTCGAGTATGGTTTTTCGGTATCGGTGTCGGCAACCGTAGAACACCCCTCCGAAGCACTTCCCTCTCGGGTCTGATACTGGATTGAGAACGAATCGACGTCCTTGGCTAGAGTAGAAAATGAACTGGGGAGTTGTCCTGGATTAAAGATTGAAACCACGAGGTCTTTTCCGTTAATTCCCATTGACCAAAGTTCGCAGACGTAAACTGTCATCCCCTGATTGTAGGATTTCGCGATGGGGAAACGGGTCAGGTCGAGAGTCACGACTTTGCCAGTGACGGCCGTGACCAAACTGATTTCAGTCGCACCATTCAAACTCAATGCGATGAAGTTTCCAACGCTTAACTGGTCTACGGTTGGGATAGCCCCATCGGCCAATTCCAGTTGAAGCGTCGGCGACGAGTTGTAGTCGTTCACTAATTTTAAGGGAGGGCTATTGCTTTTTCGTTTTGCCCAGTAAAGTGTGTCATTTCCTGACGAAGAATTTCTGAGAATATCGGTGTTCGGATCGACGATAAACCCTGTCCTATCGCTAAAAATGTTTTGGAGATCTTTAAATTTTCCAGGATCATCTCCTTTAGGAAGTGGGAAGTTCAGAGAGAGGCCATCAAAGTTCTCTCCGCCGCCCATAAGCTTTCTTAAAAACGCAAAAGTTTCTCGCACTTCGTTTTGGTCTTGCGAACTCGTCATCACTTTTCTGAGAGTCGTGTCTTTCCGTACGAAAGTGACTCCCATCACTCCCAGGACCACGGCGGACACTATTATTCCTATCAATAATCTCTGCATTTTAAATCCTTACTCTGGGCATGCCTCGAGGGCAGGACCCTCTCCCATGACAAGTTTCTCAGCGAGTGGAATCGAATAACCCGCCATCTCGACCATTTGATCGGGATTCGCGATTGACCCATTTGCAAGCTTAAAGAGTTGGCCATCGCTTCTTAAAAGAATGAATTGATCTCCGTCATGCGCGATACTGACAAACTTTGGATCCGGAACGGTCCAGAGGTCTGTGATATTTTCATCAACGAGTCTCCCATGAGTCGTCAGAAAATATTTTCTCGAACCGTAAACGACCGCATCGATCACCCAGTAATTTTTTCTCGGACTGCTCGCGGGTAAGCAATAAGCACCCGAAGTGTAAACGGTAGGAGTGGGTGAAACCTTCATTGAAAGTGCCAGAGGATTTTCGGCGATGCCCGCACGCAGTGTTCGAACGACGACGCCACTCGATAAAATCGCATCGAAGACTCTCCCCTGTCCGTCAAGATAGCTTACCGGAAATTGAGAGTCACAACAGAGCGCTCCCGGCGTATTTCGACAGGCTCGACAATTTTGAACCGCATTGAGTTCAGGGTTATTCAGGCGATCCAAATCGATTTGAAGGCGGGTTGTTCGTTTGACGCTCAATCCTTCATTCGCAACGCCTCTAAAATCTTTACGGACCAATTGGACTTCACCTTCAAGTTGCGAAGAGGAGGACATCCCAAAACCGGTGAGAGTCACCGTGATGTCATATCCGTTGTACGCAGTATCTGCTTTTAGATTCGCAGTTCGAAAGTTGGATAAAGCAACGCACTGATTGGGCGTGCTGAGACAGTTTACGGTTTTTGACACACCAGACGTCCCTAAAAAAGGAAGATAAAGCTGGGTATTTGCACAAGCGGCAGTAGGGCTTTTGAGAACAGAAACGAAGTCATAAATATTTCGATTTGAACTGTTCCCGCAGGCCAGAGGCCACCCCTCTTTTCCAGCGAGATAGCGGCTTTCGTAGTTGTACAGCAAATCTTGTTTCAAGAGATTCGCGACCCCATGGGCCGTCACAAGCGTAATACTCTCTGCCGACTCGCGTTTCACTTCTTTTCGGTGATTCATAAAAAGCGTGACCATCGCGGTCAGCGCAATCATCGAAACAATGCTAAACACAACTCCAGAGGTGAGTTCAACTCCCCCTTTGTCGTTTAAGCGAAAAACTTTTTTATCTGTCTTTATATTTAAATCCACTGAGTAAAATCTCCCGATTCGCCAAGTGATAACTGAGTTTAATTAATTTAAGGTTCGAAGAAGCAGGGCTTGTCGCGATTTCATATTTGACATTGGAATCGACTGAAATGTCTTTCGGAATCTTTTTAGCGACAGAAGCCAATGACCGCTCGCCAGTTTCGGCGGACACTACGGCTTGCGGATCAACTTCATATTTCCCATCACCCCAATAATTCGCATCCGTAAAGGCTTTTGAATTGAGTTCATCGAGGACAATCGCCAACTTCGCATTCGCCGTAGATTGCAAATTGCCTTCAGTACGACTTTTTAGCATCGAGTTAATTCCCGTTAAAAAAGCAAAAAGCGACAAGACTAAAATCGATGCGCCCAAGATTGCAGAGACCTGCCCTGAGTTTGATTTCAATCGTTTTGGAAGGCGAATCAATTTATTTAATTCTCTCATAAAGTGCTTGGATAGAGACTCAAATTGCAAATACTCAACCAGAAGGTCTTAGAAACGTGGAACTGATTAAAACCAAAGAAATAACTCATCAAATTGTAAGCTTTCTTTCCACCTGAACAACCTTTGGATAGATGCCGAACTTTTTGACACTTTTGTTCGCTTAGAATGAATCTTTTATCCAAACACCTGTATTCATTTGGAATTCAATCCAACGTCATTTTGTGAACATTTTTGTTCAACTCTTAAGCGATTATTGAGTCGACTGCTTCTTTTCCGAACTCTTATCCGCGACTGCGGCCTTCATGTCGGGAAGCTCTTTTTTCTTGGCAACATCAAAGATGTTCCAAGCTTTTAAGTAACTCAACGACTGCTGAAGTTGGAAATCCGTTTTGATGAATTCTTTAGGATCTTCAATGCGGAATTTCTTACCGTCTTTTTCCCGGATAGGACGTTTGTCTTCTTTTTCCGTCGTCGCCGCGAATTTATCTTCTTCTTTTTTCGAAGGTTCTCCGGTTTCGTTGATTAAATGATTCTCTAAATCCGCTTCTCGCAAAGCTTTTGATTTTTTGTTCTTGTTGAGTTCTGCGAGATCGAGACGGTCAACTTCAATGTCCGGTACGATTCCTTTGGACTGAATCGTGCGTCCACTCGGAGTGTAATAACGCGCAATCGTGAGTTTTAACCCAGCCTTATTCTCCATATCAATCACAGTTTGAACAGAGCCTTTTCCGAAAGTCGTTTTACCCACAACAATTCCGCGTTTATGATCTTGAAGGGCACCGGCGACGATCTCAGAAGCACTCGCACTCGACTCATTCACTAAAACCACGAGCTTGAAATCTTTGTGTGGGTTTTCGCCTCTAGAATATTCCACTTCTTTTTTATCTTTTTTGCGACCAATTGTTGAAACAATCGGGAGCTTATCTAAAAAGAGTCCTGCAACATTGACGGCTTCTTCGAGAAGACCTCCCGGATTACTGCGTAAATCTAAAACAACGCCTTGGAGAGGACGTTTGTTTTCTTTGATGAGAGCTTCGAGTTTTTGACGCAAATCGCGACCGGTATGCGCTTGAAAGTTCGTGATTCTCAGCCAAGCGTAGTCAGGTTCGATCATTCCGCCTTTGACTGCGACGACTTTGATAATGTCTCTTTTGAGTTCGAGAGGAATCAGCTTCTCTTGATTTTTGCGAGAGACATGAATCGTAATTTTGCTTCCCTTTTCGCCTCTCATCATGGTGACCGCTTCATTGAGGGTCATTCCCTTTGTTTCCTTTTTAATTTTTTTGTCTTTGTCTTCAATCATCATGATTTTATCGCCGGGTTCCACTCCTCCGAAGAATGCAGGAGTGTCTTCAATGGGCGTGACGACTGTCAGGTAACCATCATTGACGGTGATTTCAATTCCCAATCCGCCAAATTTTCCTTGGGTATCAACTTGCATCTCTTTAAATTGTTCGGCCGGCATATAAACCGTGTGAGGGTCGAGCGTTGCGAGCATTCCTTTGATGGCGCCTTCGACGAGCTTTTTCGTATCGACTTCTTCAACGTAGTTTGCTTGCACGTAATGAAGCACTTTTGCAAAAAGATCTAAGTACTCAAAATTGGGAGCGGCACTTGCGACCGTTACGAAGAAAAGAGAAAGAGTAAATCCCACTCCAATTAAAAATCCACCGAAGATACGTTTTTTGCTATTCATTAAGAGCTCCTCTAACTAAGTTATCGGACGCTTCGAGGTTCTTCCTAAACCTCAAAAAAGAAACAAATCTCACATTCTTTTCGAAGAGAAATTTCGCATGTAATCCTTAGAGCTTGTACACATTGTCGACAGCCCGTGTCTGTTCTCTGACAGCAAGCGAAATAAACCCATGAGACAGCATCAATTTTTACCCCTATCCGCCGATAGGATTTAGAGGATTCCCCTCGGGTTTAATGCGGCGTATAATACTAAGAGGGGAAACGGGGCAATGAAACAATCACTCAAAAAGAATGAGAGCGGACAAATCGCGATTTTATTCGCGCTCGTTTTTACTTTCATGTTTATTCTTTTTGGGTTCGTTGTGGATATTGGCCATTTGATCAATAGCAAAATTAATCTGCAACTCGCTGCCGACTCCGCAGCTTACGCGGGCGCCGCTTGGCAAGCGAGAACCTTAAATCAGATCGCAACCGTCAACTATCGCATGCGCCAAGATCTAAAAGAACTCGCCATGCGAATCAACGTCACTCACTCAAGACACAATCGAAGATACCCTTATCAAAAAGCCGATATGGATGGTCCCGGCGCGACGGCCAACGTAGAACTTTTTGTGTGTCAGCAGGCGAATGGGTATCAGTCTTCGTCAGGGGTTGTCTTTGATAGCACGACCAATATTTGCGCGAACGCTTCGCCGACCACGGGGGGTATTCCTCCGATTATCGTTCCTCCGGTCATTGCGACCTTCGATCCTTTTGCATTTGCAATTCAAGCGCAGATTCGAGCGATTCAGGAAGCTTCAAACGTTCAGTGCCGTACGAACTCCGGTGAAAACTTACGACTCGTCAATCATTTGATCCAATCTTACACCCAACGCTCCAGAGCTCACCGAGCTCAAATCGGGGCACTTGTGGATTGGACAAACTCTGTAAGCCGCCAAAACGCCATGCAAATCGGAGAGAGTCCGGAGCATCCGATTGTGCGAACCGCACTCCAGTCGGCCGTCAAAAATCTCTCCCTCGCAAATACGAATGGGTTTCAGATGGAATTAATAAAGCCTGATGGAAATTATCTCGAGGTAAGAGACTTGCCTCTGAATATAGCGCTTCCCTACTTCGAATTCAGTTCACGCGGGGATGGTTGCGTTGCCATTCCACGATTTATCGAATTTTCAAATCAAATGTTGGCGGGCGTTGCAAAGAAACGAGACGTCGTAACTTATTTCGCCGTGAAACTCACTTCAAAACCTAAGTTGTTTTATATGCCCGAGAAGTGGTTTGAAAATGGCGAAGAGTTTCCGATTTTAGAGGCTTTTGCCGTCGCAAAACCTTTTGGAAGTCGAATTGGTCCCCAACCGGGAATCGATCAGTTGATGCCGACCGCAGGAAGACAAGGACAACAGAATCCTTATCCTAACTTCCAATTTAGCGCGAAAGATCGTTTTGGCATTCAAAACCGAAAACTCATGGCCTATTTCAACCTCCTGCATCCATTCAATAGCGCCAGTCGTACCGACGGAAATCGGCAAACCGGCTGGCCCGAACCCGGTGGAAATGAAAATCAAAGAGCGGCTCTCGATGCCATCCAAGGTGCAACGATCTTTGATGCCGCATTCTACACGGTCTTTCCGAATCCCGATGATTCAAGCATTCAAAACGATTACCTAGAACCCCAATACGCCAAAGCGCTTTATCCGGATTACATGGAAGCCGCTTCAGGAAATCAATTGATTCAAATGGCAAATCCCAGGACACCTGCTTATTTCCCCCCTGAAGTCGGTCGAAGACAGCAAGGGTGGATTCAAATCAATGCGGATGTCCAAGCGAGCGATTCTTTTTACAATACCTACGCTGGCGAAACGCCGGGAAGCCATTCAGTCACAAGTCCCAGCAAAATGCCTGCAATCGCCGACAAGCTCAATCAATTTGGTTTTGCAACAGCCGATCAGCTTCATAGCGGATGGGCCGCCGCAGGCGAACCCGGACGCATTGGATATTCTGTAAAGTTTGTCGGAATGGATCACTTGGTCCGTTCACTCCGCGTCGTTGAAGATGGAAACGACACTTCTATTTCAAATAAACCGACCGGAGATGAAAATCTCTCACGCCTCTTTCACTGACTTTGGGTCATACGGCTCAAATGGATTCAAAGTGGACAAAATCCTTCCAATTCGCTATTGCTCTCCCTTCATGAATATTCTTGCGGTTGATACCTCGTGCGACGAATCGAGTGTTGCCATCATTTCAGTCGATGAATGGAAATTAAAAAGCGACGTCGTGCGCTCGCATATTGGTAAGATGACCGAGTACGGCGGCGTCGTCCCCGAAATCGCGAGTCGAGAGCATTTAAAAGGTTTACCTTCCGCAATTTCTGAAGCCTTAACCCAAGCGAATCTCACTCTTAAAGAAATTGATTGGTTTGTCGTCACAAGTCACCCTGGACTCATTGGCGCATTACTTGTCGGCGTAGGCTTTACAAAAGCCCTCGCATTTTCTGAGAACAAACAATTTTCGACGGTGAATCACATCGAAGCGCATTTATTTTCGCCGCTTCTTTGTACTCTCGAGGGGAAAACTCCGCCGCCCTTCCCGTGGGTCGCGCTGGTTGTCAGTGGTGGACACACCGAACTTTTTCACGTCAAAGGGATCCACGATTTTCAGTGGCTCGGCGGTACCTTGGATGATGCTGCAGGGGAAGCGTTTGATAAAGTCGGTAAAATTCTCGACATGCCTTATCCCGCTGGCCCCATCATTGATAAATTAGTCCGCGAAAAGGCGACCGAAACCGATCGCACGGCTTATGCCTTTCCCAGAGCGAAGATCGCTCCCACGTCGTTTTCATTTTCGGGACTCAAAACAGCTGTCAATAATCAAGCGATGAAAAATCGCCCGATGACAGAGGCAAAAAAGCTTTCACTGCTCGCAAGCTGTCAGGAAGCTATTCTCGATCCTTTGGTGGATAAAGTTCGCCTCGCTCAAAAAGATTTTCCTGGAGCAGCAATTGTCGTTACAGGTGGGGTGGCGTGCAATTCACGACTGCGTGAAAAGCTTCCCGAGGCCTACTTTCCCAAACCTTCTCATTGCACCGACAACGCCGCCATGGTGGCGCTTTTAGGCGGTCTTCTCTACAAAGAAGGCAAACTCATTCACGCTTCGTGGGACGAATCCGCAAGCCCTTCATGGAATCCAGATGTCACACCCTAAAGATGTTTTAGAAAAACTCGGTGCCAGTGCACTTCGCGCTTTTAGCCAAAACTTTTTGCATTCTGAATCCTATGCAAAGCGAATGGTAGCTCCAGTTTTGGCAGAGCCTTTTCCGGATGAGTATTGGGAAATTGGTCCGGGGTTAGGCGCACTCACTCAGCATCTATTAGCCCAGGCAACTCGCCCCGTGAGACTTTTTGAATTTGATCGAAAGATTTCAAATTATTTAAGAGCAGAGTATCCGGAAACTCCATTAGAAGAAGGCGACTTTTTGAAGACCGATTTATCTCTTCATACCGAAAAGAAAATCGCAATCCTTTCGAACCTTCCCTATCACATCTCGTCCCAGATTTTATTGAAGATTCTTCCCATAAAATCTCAGATTCTTCGCTGCGTTTTTACTTTTCAAAAAGAGTACGGAGAGAAACTTTCTGCGAAACCTCGCACGAAAGAATACGGTTCGCTTTCGATTCTCATTCAACTCAACTTTGAAATCGAAACCCTGATGATTTTACCCGCCAGCGCGTTTTTCCCTATCCCTGGAGTGGATTCAATTGTCCTTTTACTGACTCCCAAACAGGACGACGGAAGCCTTCTAAAAGTCGAAAAATTAGTCCGTACCGCTTTCGCTCATCGAAGAAAAAAGCTGACGAGTAATTTAAAAGCCTTTTCGAAAGACGTGAATTGGGAAGCCTTGCTGATTCAGATGGGATTTAATTCCAATACACGCGCGGAGGAGCTTGCGCCCTTGCAGTACGTTGAGCTATTTAAACTGTCTCAAGGATAGTTTGTCGGCGATTTCTCACCCAAAAAACTAACAAAAAATGTCACTTTTCCGATTGCTTACCTTTCAAAGACCGCGGCTGGATAAAACCGTTCTATTATGTTAAACATCGCTCCTCAAATCTGAAACGAGGAGTGCTGATGTTTAAACACTTATTGATAGCGGCTTTGGTATTGTCTTCAGGAAGCAACTTTCTCTTTGCCGAAACTTGCGGTGAAGAGGAAGTTAAATACGTAGAAGAATATCTAAAAATCATGCAAGGCAGAGATGCGATTTCCACGCCTCACCACTTATTGGGCGCGCAACTCGCAGTGATGGGTGTCCACCTTTGCGCTAAAAAAATTAAAGTCTCGGAGTATTGTAAAACCTTCGGACCTCTTCTCGAAAAGTATAAAGAAGTTGTTGAGGACAGAAGTAAGTTTAGCGGCGAGCATTATTTGCGCCTCAGTGTCCTTCGCGGAATGATTGACTACAAAACTAATTGTCCGATCACTTCTCAGAAAAAGTAAGGGGTTTCCATCAAACGATTTTTTTTCATTCTTATCTTCTCCTCGTTACTCTTCGCTTCCCAAGCGGAGAACTATGGCTTAGGGGGAAACACAACGGGTCGAGTTTCCGCGATGAATGCGGAAGTCGAAAACGCCCATGCAGCGCTTTACAATCCCGCACTCCTTGCTGCGGGATATCGCACCCTTTTTTCATTCAGTACCGCCGTCAACAGATCCCAAGTCTCTCCAATTAAACAGGTCGTAATTCGCGATCCGAAAACAAATCAACTTTCGGTCAGAGATTACGAACTTGAAAATGTTCAGACTACCGTCTGGACGCTGGGTTTTAATTACCCGTTTTTGATTCCCAATGTTTTTTCTCGAATGATGGGAATCGGATTTGCACTCTCGGGGCCCTATCAAAAGTTGAGAAGCCTCACGTCCCATGCTCCGGATGATTTTTATTCGGTGAGATACGGAAATTCGGACTCTCAATTTAAAGCCACTCTTGGAACAGCTCTTGAACTCTGGCCCGACAAGCTTTTTTTCGGCGCCGGGCTTTCGCTCTACTTAAGTGGTGCTGGAAATGCTGACGCGAACCTCATGCCCGAAAATCCGACAGGAAGAATGGTTTTGGATGTCGGACTCAACTCAGCGTGGATTTTTGGCCTTCTCGGAAAGTTTGATTCCACAACCGTTGCTCTGACCTATCACGAAGAAATCAATCCGATGTTTGTTCAATCTTTTGAAGGATTAGCTCCCATTGGAGGCAGTACAGTTTCCGTGCCCGTGACGGTAAAAAGCTCGCTGTACTACGAACCTAAGAAAATTCAATTCGAAATCCAGCAGGTTTTTTCTGGCTTTAAAACATCTCTGGGTGTGGATTACCAATTTTGGAAAGATTACTTGCCACCGATTTTAATCACCGAAACCACAGACGCTTCCGGAAATAGAGTGGTCACCGCACTCCCCCGACAAGAGTTTCAAAATACGCTTAACCCACGAGCGTCCATTGAAGTGCCTTGGTTTAACGACAAGCTCATCACCTCCGCAGGTTATCAATATCGGCCGACTCCAGTGAAATATACGGGGGGAACCCTCAACGCACTCGATTCAGATGCTCACATTGTCGGTATTTCGATTGAGCATCGTTTAGAGGAAAATATTCTTCTCCCCTGGCCGGTCAAGTACGGACTCTACGGCCAGTACCATTTCATCAAAGACCGTAAGATTGAAAAAGACGGCGCTACAACGACGGGCGCACCCTACTACACTTATTCTGCAAATTCATATACTTACGGAATTTCTCTTCAAGCAGAGCTTTAATCCCAACGGCCCCCATGCTCGTTCGCCTTCACGCCTAGATATTCCACCCATTCTTTGTTATGTTGCTGAACTTAAACATGACGGCACAACCGACAACCAAACGAGTCACCTCCCAATTTTTGAAAAGCCTGAAAACACGTAACGACGCGAATTCGCAAAAAATTGTCGCCGTGACGGCCTACGATTACCTGTTCGCAAAACTTTTTGATGAAATCGTCGATTTGGTTTTGGTTGGAGACTCCCTAGGCATGGTCGTTCAGGGAAAATCTAATACATTGTCTGTGACCATGGATCAGATGATCTATCACACCCAAAACGTCGCAAGAGCTTTGAAACACGCTCACCTCGTCGCCGATATGCCTTTTATGAGTTATCAAATCTCGACCGAAGAAGCCCTCCGCAATGCGGGACGTTTTCTTTCTGAAGGCGGAGCTGCTTCTGTGAAAGTCGAAGGCGGAGTGACCATTGCGAAAACCGTCGAACGGCTTGTTGAATGTGGAATTCCAGTCTTAGGCCACATTGGTTTAACGCCTCAAAGTGTGAATGTCTTTGGCGGTTACAAAATCCAAGGCAAAACGGAGAGCGCGAAAGAATCGATTTTAGCCGATGCGATGGCACTCGAAGATTCCGGCGCCTACGGGATCGTCCTCGAAGGAATTCCCGTCGATCTGGCTCAAATGATTACCCAGAAAGTAAAAATTCCGACGATCGGAATCGGCGCCGGTCCTTTTTGCGATGGCCAAATTCTCGTCGCTCAAGATCTTTTAGGATTAAACCCTGAGTTCAACCCCAAATTTGTGAAAAAGTATGCAGACCTCGCGGGCCAAGTTCAAAAAGCGGTTTCAGATTACGCTCAGGAAGTAAAAAGTTCTGCATTCCCTCAACAATCGCATTCGTTTTATGATAACCCATAACTCTCCGCAGACAGTTCAAGAAACTGTTCTCGAATGGAAAAGACAAAATCAAACGATCGCACTCGTTCCGACGATGGGTTATCTCCATGAAGGGCACTTAAATCTTGTTCGAATGGCAAAAGAGCATGGGCAAAAAGTCATTGTCAGTATCTTCGTCAATCCTTTGCAATTCGGCCCCAATGAAGATTTGGAAAAATATCCGCGCGCTTTTGATTCGGACTGCGCAAAACTCGACGATTTGGGGGTGGATCTTCTTTTCAACCCTTCCGTTCGCGACCTTTATCCCGAAGGCTTTTCAACTTTAGTGAAAGTGGGAGCCCTTTCAGAAAGACTTTGCGGAAAGTTTCGTCCTGGACATTTCGATGGCGTCGCAACCGTCTGCTTAAAACTTTTTGAAATCACCCAAGCGAACTTTGCGGTGTTTGGTCAAAAAGACTACCAACAGCTGAAAATTATCGAACGCATGGCGAGGGACTTTAACTTGCCCCTGACGATTCTTCCTCATCCCATTGTTCGTTCCGATGATCAAGTCGCGATGTCGTCCAGAAACTCATACCTCTCTGAGAATGAACGCGAATGGGCTCGCGTGATTCCGAAGACTTTAGCGTCGGCCCGCGAAATGATCTCAGAAAATCCGTTTTTAACGGTAACCGAGCTTACTACGCTTTTGACAGAAAAAATCCAAACTCAGCCTTTGAAATTGCAATACCTTGAAGTCACCCAAGGTCGAGACCTAGAGCCGACCGACGGCAATGAGAAAGTCGTGACGCTTTCTCATCCACATCTATTTATCGCAGCCTTTGCAGGATCGACTCGTTTGATCGATAATGTGACGCTCAACGGAGGTTGACCTTGAAAAAATTGCGCGCCGCTTTTGTGACAGGAATTTTGGTCTTAGTCCCGGTTATGTTCACTATCGACCTGCTTCGATGGATCGTTCAAAGTCTCGACCATGCCGCCAGAAATTATGTTCCCAATTCACTCCTGCCGGACTTTCCAGGACTTGGGATCTTAATCACAATTGGACTCATCTTAATCGTCGGAACGCTGACACAGAATTTTATCGGGCAGTACTTTGTCCATTTACTCGATGCTGCTATCCGGAAAATTGCCGTCATCGGAGGAATCTATGGAGGAGTTAAAAAATTTCTCGAGACAATTTTAAATCCGAGAAACGACAAGTTTAAAGGAGTCGTTTTAGTCCAATTCCCCAGAAACGGGATTTACTCCATTGGTTTTCGAACGGGTAAACCTGACCACAAAGTCCTTGCCGCGGCTGGAGGAAAAGCGCTCACTAATATTTTTGTGCCTTGCACTCCGAACCCAACATCCGGGTTCTACCTCCTTGTCGCCGAAGAAGAACTCATCGCTTTAGATTTAAGCGTTCAAGAAGCTTTTAAAATCGTCATTTCCATGGGCATTGTGCAGTCTGAAGAGCTTCACTTGCAACCCGCATGAGTGAAGGCATTAAAATTATTTCCGAAAACCGCAAGGCTTTCCACAACTACTCTTTCGAAGAAAAGTGCGAAGCCGGAATTGTCTTAAAAGGCACCGAAGTCAAAAGCTTAAGAGAAGGCAAAGCCACACTCTCAGACTCGTACGCAATTTTTCAAAACGGAGAACTCTATCTCTTAAATGTTCACATTCCCGTCTACAAACAGGGAAACTTGAATAATCACGAGCCGCTCCGAACGCGAAAGCTGCTTCTCAAAGCGAGTGAACTGGACAAACTCGCCGGAAAAATCCAAATCCGAGGTT
Source organism: uncultured Bdellovibrionales bacterium (assembly GCA_937903155.1). GTDB lineage: Bacteria > Bdellovibrionota > FAC87 > UBA2466 > UBA2466 > CALCZU01. Next base: position 24,959 of record CALCZU010000032.1, on the reverse strand, counting down.
ATTCTCTCATCCCTCTTAAAATGTATTTCAAAAAAGGTTTCTGCAAAGTCGAACTCGGTCTAGGCCGCGGCAAAAAATCCCACGACAAACGGGAAGCTGAAAAAGAAAAAGACGTCAAACGCGCAATGGCGCAAATAAAAAAAAGATAAGTAGCAGAAGCTTGTGACGACGGTCGACGGAGGACTTGGGTACATGGGTCCTCAAGTACCCTTCTCGGCAAGTTGTCATTGGGTCTCCGAATTCTATCGAGGGCCTGCGAAACAACTTGAGGACCCATGTACCCAAGTCCTCCGCCGCCCTTCATCCTGAGAAGTGCAGAGATCTTTTTTTTATCTTATGGGAAAAGGGAGGGAGTGGTTGGCGATGAAGTTTCGGAAGCCGGTCCAGCAGCGGTGGGCTCGGGAGCCTTGTTCGTTATAGCGTTGTGTATTTAACTCGGATTTTAGGAGATTGGCGAAAGGCATTTCGGGGGGACGGGCGGAATAGCCGTCTTGGTACCATAAGCCGAGAGTTCCGGCTTTTCGGTGAAAGGCTTGGGCGAATCTACGGGTTTGGTAAAAGATTTTGGAATTGTTTTCTTCGCACTTTTCTATCCAGTCGCGAATTTGTTGTTGGCGAAAACGGTTTTGGGCCGCGTGACCTACGAGGAATTCGGTGTAAAATTGGTTGCTATCGCTTTTAGTGTAGGGGCTCACTCCTTCAAGGATGATTTGCCAAACACGGTCTTGCGCCGCCCACGACATACTATCGATAAACACGACCACATCTGGCCTATCAAAATCTGCGGCAGCCAAATACTTCACTAACTCGATGGCGTCTGGAGATTCAGGGTCCGTCGACGATAGCATTTTGAGAGAGTGCTCACGCTTTTCTTGATATTCATCCGCTTTGCAAGGGTAGGAAAAAGAAAACACGGCTAGCAAAATTAAAAACAGGTGCTTCATGTCAGACCTCTCTCTTCGAAAAGAAAGAGGTAACACCAAGCGTTAGCGCCTTGCAAGCGCGGCCTTCATTGAATCGTTCTCAGCGCTTAAAGCTTGCGTAAAATTCGTCTGGGTCGACCGGAGGAATTTCTCTTGAAAGATCCGGGCGGACGTTTGTCCATTGTTCTGTGTCGTCGTTGATCATCGCCGTCATCCATTTGCCGAGGACGACTTTTTTAGAGCTGATAGACCCGATGCTTCGGTGGACATAGCAGTGTTCGGAACCTGTGAGATAGAAAACTTTTGCGATTTCGGAATCGCCGATGCGATTTTTAGCCGTATCTATCAACGTATCGCGGACGGCTGTGAAAGAATTTGGGGAGCCTAAGCGATTTGCGAAGAAGGTCATGATTCGGTCGGAGTAGGCACCGATTAAACCGAAACGAGTGGTGGGGAGATTCTTGAGATTCGCTTCGATCACATATTCGAAATTGTAGTCTTTTAACGATCCCGGTTTTTCATACGGGAATGTGTTTTCGATTCCCCAGTTCTTCACAATTTCGATGTAGCTTTTTTCGGTTAAGAAAGGAGGAGAAAGTGGCACTCCTGAATCGTCGATGACGTATTTTTTTGCGCCTGGGAAATAGGTATCCATCGATTTTGCGTGAAAAATAGTTCCAAAGCCGCCGGCGCTTTGCCCAATCAATACGGCTTTTTCAGGAAAGGGATAATATTTTTGAACTTCCGTGAGTGTAATTTGCACATTTTTAAATCCGTGATGTTGAATCATGTAGGGATTAGAGGCGCTGCCGTAATTGACCGTCTTGTCGCCGGCGTAAACATCTCCCGTGCAGTAAGCAATATTCACAAGATTGTAATCCGTACGAAAGGGATTGGTGGGTTCGTTGCGATTGAAAATCCCTCGGCCATTATTCCAATCGGTTGGGACCACTTGGCGAGTGAGCGGTCTTGCTAAGCCATTTTGACAACTGGATTTACTCCAACAGCCGCCGCCGCCATTTAAATAGATCAAAAGATTCTTAGCATCTTTGCGAGGGGTAATCGTGAAATAGGATTGAGTTCCATCCGCGCATTTCATTCCGGGCGCATCGAAGAAACATTCCTTATCATACTCACACCCTGGCGGCAGGGCATCGGCAAAAACTACACAATTTAAAATGAACGAGCAAAGAAGAAGTAGATTTTTCATGAGTGATCCTTGGTTGTGGTGAGTCTTTAACCTAATGGTACCAAAATTACTCGTCATTGCGAGGAGCGCAGCGACGAAGCAATCTCGACGCCAAGAACGCTCATGTTATCGGCGAGATTGCTTCGTCGCTACGCTCCTCGCAATGACGGGTCGCTAAGGAAAGTTCGCGGCGCGTAAGATCGTTTCGATGCCTACTTTGGAGACGTCGCCTGCGTAGTCGAAATCGACGTTGTCGGCCGTGTCTGCATCTTGATGGTTCAAAGGATTTGCTTTTCGATTTTCGTTATTCGAGTAATCCAAATTATTCACAAGTAACGAAGGAACACCCAGGCGTTCAGGATAAACCACGTCCGTGTTAAAAATACCGTTCGCTTTTTTATTGCGAGGAACGAGACGGCCCACCCATTTCTGATTGGGAATGACTTTTCTTGAGGCATCGAGAGCATAGGCCGCAAGTAGTTTAGACTTTTCTGAATCCGCGGGATTTAGCTGAAAAATATTTTCGCCGGGCTTATGATAGCCGATAAAATCAGGCACGATAAACGCTGTAATCTCCCTGACATCTTTAAGATCTTTTCGAGTCTCCAGCGCATCCTCAAAAAAGTGCATCACGCCAATTCCGTCCGCTGGATATTCTTCTCCCGTTAAATGGACTAAGATGACTCCTTTTTTCAATTTGAATCCCTTTTTCAACATCTCTTTGAGTTTTTCGGCAGTCGCCATGAGCATTGCAGAGGCGGTAATATTATCCGCAGCACCATCGGTGGTCTCTCGAACGCCCGTCTTCGCGAACGTGTCTTCTTCAAACGCCGCATCCGTATGATCTCCTGCAACGACATATTTGCCCGCTTCTTCTCCAGGAAAAACGATACAGAGATTCGATTGCCAAATTCCCCGCCACTTAAAACGTTGACGGACAATTTTAACTCCCAGCTCTTCTAAACCCAAAGATTGATAAAATTCTGTGAAGTAGTCATTCATCACTTCGAGTTGGTGGTCGGGCTGAGCGCTGCTTCTCTTAGTGAGCTTTACTTTTTTTCCACTGATTGGAAACTCGAGATCCTTTCCACCCGAAAGCTGGTAAACCCGTTCTTTATAAACTTCGTGAAAATTACTGGGCCATTTCGCGACAATCAACGGTTCGTCCACTTTCGGAAATTTCGCAAAGGAATGCCTATCCCAGTAAATCTTTTCTTTCCAAGAACGGCGACCGGCATTGGCTTTCAAGGTAAACGTCACCGGCGTATCATTCAGACGCGCAGGTTGAGGCAGTCGGTATCCGACAATCCCAGGTTGGGTCAACTTTTGTTCCATGCTGGTTCTTCGCCTCGGTGATAGCCAAGCACCGACGACTTCTTTTCCGCGATCTCTTGTAAAAACCATCTGGCCGAATTCAGGCATTTGATAAAGATCATTAAACGTGGAAAAGTCGTCAAAGATTTTTGCGTGATCCGATGGATTGTTGGGGTCGAGTCGAATCGGCAAAATAGGCGCATCGACCCTCGAACGATTCGATCCCCATTGATTGGCGGTGAGCCAATGCCAGGGTTGAGTAATATCCCTTCTCCAACGAGCGAAAACCCAATTCATTTGTCCGCTGTCATCTAACTGAGGCCAGATTTCAAATTCCGCATTCGGAACATCCATGGTCTTTGCCAATCGACGCGCTTGCATTTCGGCTTTCGCTTTCATTGCCAGAGGAAGCGTTGCAAACTCTCGTCCCGGAAATCCCAGAATCAAATCTTGCGGTTTTGTTCCCACATACTGGGGGAAAACTTGCGTCGCACTTCCTGGAGTACTTTTTGTCCAAGGCTTAGGTTTAAATTTTAACGAAGGATTCGAAAGCGGTTTGCGCGTAATATTGACGTCACCGATATAAATGGCTCCTTCAAATCCCGGAACAGATGCGGGTTGAGGAAGCGCTTGCATTTCAGGAAACTCGAGTCCCTCTTCCATTAATACCGTTGGCATCAGCACTGTCAGAGGTTTACTCGAAACATCGATGGGCTTAGAAGCTGCCGCATCTTCCGAAGGTTGTTCCAGTCCTAAAGCCTTTTCGGCTCCCGGCCCAACGGCAACTCTTTGATAACCTTTAAAACAATCCCTAAGATCCATTGCGAATAAGGGAAAAGAAACACTGACTAAAACCAGAAGTACAAATCGCATTCGAAAGAAATAAAACTTTCCTAAACCAAAAACAAGAAAGGCGTGCGGATTTTTCATCGGAGCGTTATCAAAAGATTTTGTTATTCACTTTTGAGCGGATCTCGTCGTTGATCGCAAAGTTTGGCGCTGATATAGCTGAAATCACAAACATTCTGGGAGAGCCAATGACTCGTATTTTAGGGTTCGTTTTATCTATCTGTCTCTTTTTAACGTCGAATGGATTTGGATCCGCAGAGATTTCGTTAATGACTCAGCTCTCTCCTTCAGAGGCACAGTCAGCACAAGCCTTTCAAAATGAAACTCTCTGGGTGGGACGGAATCGAAACCGCGGGATGATCGAATACTCTCTCGAAGCTTACAACAATCAGGGAACTCTCATCGACTTAGTCGGAACCTATCACAGTAACGACACGATTTATCCCCTCGGCACCGACAAAGTGGTTGTCATCGGAAGACGGGTCAAAGACAACGGCACGTTTAGCTATTATTCGGTCTTCACACTTGCCGGTCAGAAAATCAGACTCTTGGAGCGTAAGGAATTTTCGTTAAGAGTCAGCGTTCAAAATTTCGCAGGCACTGAATCGAAAATGTATTTCAGCGCTCCCGGAGGCGCTTACTCGTCAAGCAATACCGGTAACTCCGACGGCAACAAAAGTATTTTTACGCTGGGGTCGTTTGGAATGGATTTCTTGAAACAAAAATTTGCTTACGTCAGCAGCATTAATCAGATCGGAAATCTTCTCTTTGCAACTGAAACGACGCTTGCGTCTCACAACGACGGACTGCTTGCGATCGATTTAAAATCGCAGAAAGCCACAGAAGTTTTCCCAATGGGAGCTTATCAAGATATTGGAACGCCCACGATCTTCGACGCTCATACCTTGGCAGTTCCAGTGAAAGGCAGTCGAGAAGTCATTCTCGTCGATACTAATTTGAAGACCGTTCGTTCGATCAAAATGAATGAAGGAACACCGACCGTTGCAAGACGATTGGGAAATTGCATCGTCGCGGCATTAAAAGATACAAGAGAAGTTATCTTCATTGATCTCAAAACCGAAAAACGCATCGGACATTGGGACTTTTCAACTTTAGGGGGCCAATTCACGACAATTCATAATATGGATCTGTCGCCTTCCTCAGGGAGAGTTTTTGTGCGCTCGGCACTTCCTCTACCCTGGGGCTCAGTTTTTAATCCAGATCGCAACGCCGTCGCCGTCGGCTACGAAAAAGACGATGCCGTCTTCAAAGCCTGTAGGCTTTAACTCAGGAATCTTCATTTTCTTTTTGTAGCCGTTTTAAAATCGGCTCTATTTTTACCCCTTTTTTCAGCACCGGAGCGAAAAGGTCACCTTTTGAATCCAATCGCTTGAAGATTGTTTTGATATTAAAATCCGTCGGATCCAGGCCTTTTTTCACCTCACTCCATAAAAGTGGAGTAGAAACAGGCGCCCCAGGCCTAGGGCGAACCGAGTAGGCCGACGCCACCGTTTGCCTCTGACGGTTCTGTAAATAATCTAAGTATACTTTTCGCTGCCGAAGTTTGGGGCTACGCACGACGCTCGTGAATCCGGGAATTCGTCGGTGAATCAGATTCACTAAAAGTTCTGCGAACGATCGGCTGGCGTCGTAATCGTAACGAGCTTCTAGAGGGATATAAATATGCAATCCCGTCGCCCCCGAAGTTTTGCAGTAACTTTCGATGTCTAACGATTCTAAAACTTTCCGGACCTCGATGGCAGTCTCAATTACTTTTTGAAAAGAAATTGCTTCAGGATCTAGATCGATAATCAGATAATCGGGAGATTCGGGTTTTTGGATTCGCGAATTCCAAGGATTGATTTCAATGCAGCCGAGATTTGCCATATAGAGCAAAGTCTCTTGATTTTGACAAATGAGGTATTCAGTTTCCTTTCCATTATCGGAAGTAACTCGCGTCGTTTTTACCCAATCCGGAACTTCTCCTTCAACATTTTTTTGAAAGAAACTTTCACCGTTAATTCCATTGGGATATCGGTGAAGAGATTGAGGACGATCTTTAAGATAAGGAAGAATGACGTCGGAGATCTTTCGATAGTACTCAATCAAGTCCCCTTTAGTGATTTTTTCTTTCGGCCAGTACACTTTATCCAGGTGAGTTAAATGAGGGGATTTCGCTTTCGAACTCTCGTCTGATTTTCGCTCTTCCGATTGCAAAAGTTTTAATGCAGGTTTGGCGACTTCGTGTTTCACCACACTGGGCGATTTATCTTTGCGGGTTCCCAAAAAAACGGGTTGTCTCATCACCCCGTCACCCGTCCATTCCTGAAACGAAACCTCGCAGACGATTTTTGGTTTTACCCACGTGGCAGGCGCATTTGTCTTGGGACACGGGGTAAACGGACATTTTTTTACAATTAGTGATTGGAGGTCGGAATGAACCTGCTTCAACGTCTCGCGGTCAAAGCCCGTGCCCGTGTGTCCCACGTAAATCCACTTATTTTTTCTGCGGACGCCTAAAATCACTGCACCAAACTTTTCTCGAGACCCTTTGGGTTCGGTATATCCGCAGATCACAGCCTCCTGTCGAAGATGGGTTTTAATCTTCAGCCACGAATCTGACCGACGTCCCTGAACGTACTCGCTTTCCGCGTCTTTCGCGATGATTCCTTCGAGGCCCTTCTCCACCGAAACTTTAAAAAATGCCTCGCCTTTTGTTTCAATATGCTCGCTTATTTGAATTCGACTCAACTTAGGCAAAACTTTGTGAAGAATTTTCTTCCGCTCGCGGAGAGGAAGAGAGGTCAAATCTTTCTTTTTGTACTTCAAAATATCAAACACAAAATAGGCGATATTTCCTTCCTGCGTTTGATTGTAGTTTTGCAGAAGTTGAAATGACGAACGCCCTTCACCATCTAAAACGACGATCTCCCCGTCCAAAATCATCTCCTCTGGAACAGAGCTGAGTTCCTCGGCAATCGGAAGATACTTTTCAGTAAACGCATTATGATTGCGCGAATAAATTCGCACACCCTTTTTATTCACCTCAGAAATAGCACGGTAACCATCCCACTTAATTTCAAAGATCCAGTTTTTTCGATCGAACGGCTCATCGACAAGGGTTGCTAACATCGGTTTGATGAGCGAATTCGAGCCGGCATTTAAAGACAGGATTTTAAGTTTAGGTTTTCTGAAAGTTTTTTTTGGAGAGAGCTTTTGGTTCGTTTTAGGTTTACTCTGCCAAACATCCTTTTTCTTCGTCGATTTTTTGGCAATCTCTTCCATCGAGCGACTCGATTTAACCGAGGCGTCTTCTAGCGTGACATCTTTAGAGTCCGCAAAATCATCTCTCTTCTTCACGAGCAGCCAGGCATTCTCTTGACGCCCGCGCATTCGGATCAAACTAAATTCTCCTTTGAGTTTCTCCCCTTGTAAAACAAAGGAGAGATGGCCTTTTCTCAAGCCTGCGAGCAGGTCTTTTTCCGGCTCTTTACTTTCTGGGTCTATCGCCGTGTAGGTTCCTTCGTCCCAGACCATTACGGTTCCACCGCCGTAATGTCCCTTGGGAATTATTCCTTCGAAGCGGCGATAATCCATAGGATGGTCTTCGACCTCCATGGCCAAACGCTTATCGTCAGGATTCAAGGAAGGTCCTTTGGGAACCGCCCAACTTTTCAAAACGCCGTCCATCTCTAATCGAAAATCGTAGTGCAATCGGCGTGCGGCATGTTTTTGAACCACGAAACGTAGTTTCCCGCGCTTATTTCTTAAAACATGGGGACCAGGCTCAGGAGTCGCCGTGAAGTCTCGCTTTCGCTGATACTTTTCTAAACTCATACCCGCTTCGCTTTGCATCCGCAATGCCAAGCCAAAATCGTTGGCATATGGGTTGCAAATTTTTCAAGCAATGGAGGAGAACTTATGCATTCATTTTGGTCGGGCTCGGTAAATTTTGGTTTGGTGAATATTCCGGTTCAGGTTTACAGCGCGTCTGAGGAAAGAGAGCTGCAGTTTCACTTCTTACACAAGAAGGATCACTCTCCCGTCCGCTACGCAAAAATTTGTAAGAAGGAAAACGTGGAGATCCCCTACAAAGAGCTTATTCGCGGGTACGAATATAAAAAAGGGGAATACGTGATTATCACTCCCGAGGAAATGAAAAATGCCGCCCCCGAAAAAACAAAATCAATCGATATCGTGCACTTTGTAGATGAATGCGATGTCGATATCATGTACGCCGATAAACCGTACTACCTCAAACCCGATAAACGGGCTGTAAAAGCTTACAGCCTCTTACTTCACGCCCTTAAAGAATCCAATAAAGTGGGGATTGCCCAGTTTGTTTTCAGAACGAAAGAAAATGTCGGCGTGATTAAACCTTACGGCGACATTTTGGTTCTCAACCAACTTCGTTTTTTTGAAGAAATCCGCGACCCAAAAGAGGTTGAAGTCAAAATAGAAAAGCGAGTCTCGACGAAAGAAACTCAAATGGCGCTGTCTCTCATTTCGCAACTGACTGAGCCCTTCGAAATCAAAAAATACAAAGACACTTATTCTGCAAAATTACTTGCCGCTATCAAACGAAAACAAAAAGGTGGAAAGATTTTTGTCGAAGAAAAAGAAAGAGAGACCGCAAAAGTCTATAATCTCATGGACGCACTCAAGGCGAGTCTCGGTAAAAGTGAATCGAAGGCTAAGACCCCTGCAAAAAAGAAACGCAAAGCCGCCTAAAAATAAAAAGGCGCTTCTTTTCAGAAGCGCCTTATTCGCAGGAACGGTACTACTAAACTATGGACGTTGTTCGCTTGGTTTAACGAGCTCATTGTATTTAGCGTCGTCAATCTTCACGAATGTACGGATGATGTCTGTATCCGTTGGATCCGGAAATTTAAGAGTGTTGTCATCCAACTGTTGAACCGTCACTCTTGTTTCTGGGCACGCGGGATTCGCAATCGCTTGGAAAACGATTTGATTGTTGTCAGCCGTAAACGGACGAACCGCCGCGGTACAAGGTTTCAACGCATTATAAACCACAACGCCAGCAGCGCTGTCTGTGGGAGAAAATGCGGCTTTGCCGTCTTTAAAAGTTAAAACAACGGACTCTTTGGTCGCCCATTTTTCCAGTTTGGAAGCGTGGGACGATTCCGTCATCAACCAGTGTTTGTTGATACGTGCTTTGATATTAAGTTCATTCGCGACTTCGGTCGCCTTGTCTTTGGCTCCGCAAGAAACAATCAGAAACATCGAAACAGGGATTAAAGATCCCATTGCTAATTTTTTCATCATACTAGTACTCCTTTATCTCTGTCTCATCGGAAAATTGCCTTCAATATCCGAGAACAGAGAGATTGAGCCCCTCTGTTTTGCAACGTTGGGGCCAAACTTCGAATCATTTTATTTCAGCTACTTGCAGGGGGACTCTTGAGAGAGCCCGGGGTATTTTTCCGTCAAAATTGGGGAAATAATCCAAATCTATACAGCTCAATCACACTCTGGTACTTTTGAGGGAGTGAGGGTAAACGAAATGCTATCAAAAATTTTCTTCAGTTTTTTACTATTTACTGCAATTAGCTATGCAACGGTCAAAATCGGACAACCGGCTCCCGATTTCGCGGTGAAAACCCAAGAGGGAAAACCTTTTTCGCTTCAAGATAGAAAAGGCAAAGGTTGGACGGTTCTCTTCTTCTACCCAAAAGCCGGAACCCCGGGCTGCACAAAAGAAGCTTGCGCGTTTCGCGATTCGATTAAAGAGATTCGCGCTCTCAACGCAGAAGTCTACGGACTCAGTGCCGATTCGGTGGAAGACCAAGCGAAATTCCATAAAGAACATAAACTCCTTTTTCCGCTTCTCGCCGATCCCGATCTTAAGGTCATCAACGCATTTGATGTGAAAATGCTGGGCGTGAATCTTTCAAAACGTTGGACTTACATCATTGATCCGGACCTTGTGGTTCGTTCTATCAATGAAAAAGTAGATCCTGTGATGGATCCCAGCAATGTCGTTGCCGAATTAAAAAAGCTGCAAGCTAAGAAGCCAGCAAATCCTTAATCACGACGCTGGCGGCGACTAAGCCGAAAGTTCCGGTCACAAAACTCGAATTTCCCATAATCAGGTTGCGGTTATCGCACTGAAAGTACGGATTGTCGCCTTGTGGGCAAACACAACGGAAACCTTTTCCGCCGTCGTAATGTAATTCTTGAGGCTGAGTGACCGCTTCATCGGAATAGACTGCTTTGATTCCGAAGCTCTCACATTCTCCTTTTGGGAAATTATATTTACTTCGTAAAAAAACGCGAACGGAGCGAGCTAAAGGATCGACTGTCGTCAGCGCCAGATCCACGACCTTCACTTGTGTGGGATCCATTCTGCCGCCCGACCCGGTCGAGGTAATCACCGGGATTTTATTTTCTTTGCAGTAATTCAAAAGATGGCATTTCGACGTCACGTTATCAATTGCATCAACCACATAATCTGGCTTATCGACAAAAATCTCAGCGCAGTGATCGGCGTTGTAGAATTTCGTCATTGAAACAATTTTGGCGCCAGGGTTAATCATTCTCATCCGGTCAGCCATGACTTCAGCTTTCTGAGAACCCACGAGTCCATACAGAGCATGAAGTTGTCGATTGAAATTAGTGATACAAATTTCGTCGAAGTCGACGAGCGTCACTTTGCCCACACCGGAGCGAACAATGGATTCGGCCGCCCACGAACCTACTCCCCCTAGACCAATCAACATCACATGCGATTCTCGAAGCTTTTTCATCGCCAAATCCCCAACGAGTCTTCCCATCCGGTCAAAACGGCGGTGCAGTTTATAGTTCTCCAGCTCGCCAGCTGTCATTTCTTGGACTTTGTTTTCGGGAGGCATTGGATTGGGCGTTTCACTTATCATAATTTAAATACTCGTTTTAGATTTTCCGTACTTTGATCCAAAACCTCATTCCGAGTTTTGTTTTGAATCTGAGCTACGGCATCCGCGATTTTCAGAAGGTTTTCGGGTTCATTTAAGCCCGCCAAAGCGCCTTCTGGATTCTGATCGGGTGCATCGGTTTCTATGACAATTTTATCCCTAGGTAAAGTCTGGAGCGCTTTTTTAAGCTTCTCATAGCCTTTTCGGCAAACGACACCCGAAATCGAGAGCGTGAATCCCAAATCGAGGTAGTTTTTGGCCTCTTCTACGCTTCCCGAAAACGAATGAATCAGCCCTCCGTCAGGGTGAGGAAAGCGCTTCAAAATTTCGACTGCTTTCGAGTGAGCCTGGACCACATGTAAGATTAAAGGCAACTTGGAGTGAGAGGCAAATTCCAACTGGCGTTCGAAATACAGCTCCTGCCGACTTTGGATTTTGGGATCTGCGAAGCGCTTCCCAAAGTCTAAACCCAATTCCCCAAACGCGTCGGCTCGATTCAACGATTCCCGAAGTTTCAAAATCGCTTGCTCCGCTGTCAGCTCATCGACTTCAGAAACCCACCAGGGATGCAATCCATAGCTCGTCAGGATTTTTCCGGGATACCGAGCCTTCAGTGCATCTTGCCTTTCCCAATCCAGCGGAGAAACGCCTCCCTGGATCCAAAGGGAAATATTCTTTGTTTCAGCGCGAGAGAGAGCGGCGTCGAGGCCGTCTGCAAAACGAGGATCGGCTAAATGGCAGTGAGCATCGATCCAACCCATTTCGCTTTTCTCCCTTACTTCAGTGATTCAATCTCTCTTTGAAAATCTTTTTCGCGAGAGATTTGCTTACAGATTTCCAAACCCAAAGACTGTCCGGCTTCGACATCGCTCGGATGGTGAACACCCACTTTGACTCGTAAAACCGAAAGAAACTTTCCATATTCCATGATTTTTTGAGCTCGAGCTGGATAAACTTTTGCGAGGACACAAGCCCCCAATGTCGCCATGGAAGCGTGTGAGCTTGGATAAGCTTTTGAGCCGCCCGGTTTTTCCACACAGGGCTTTACCCGCGGATCGACATTGAAAGGCCGAGGACGCATGTATTCGTCTTTAAAATGATGTGTGACCCGTTCTGCACATTTCAGGGTCTTTTTCATCAATGGAGAGAGCTTCTCCATTTCCTCCGACGAAAAAATTTCAGAACCGCCGAAAAGGGCCTCAAAACTTGGGATGATTTGGGTGCCAGAGAGAGCGCACTCGTCTTTCGTACGAGTCGACTGGTAATCGAGTAAGATTCTAAAATCCCGTTTGTACTCGTCAGAACCCTTTGCGGGCGGTGGCATTACGCTGAAATCGCTCGGATCGACCTGATTCCAATCCGCAAAGACAGTAAAACTGAAAAGAAATAAAAGAAACGCCGATTTAAGCCGCATCACCCCCCCTATTTCAGCCGAAATTACACGAGCCTCGCAACCAATGCAATCGAGATACGAAAACCTTGATTTTTCTGTGTGAAAACGAATACAAGTAGGGGGAAATGACCTCCAAAGACATTCTTCTTTGCACTTTAAACGCGACCTATTTCCACGCGGCTTTTGGACTTCGCTACCTTAAAGCAAACTTACGCGAACTTTCGGACCGTTGCGAAATCTGCGAGTTTACAACGGGTGAAAACCTTCTCGATATTGCAGAGAAACTTTTGGCACGTTCTCCAAAAATCATCGGATTTGGAATCTACATTTGGAATACGAAAGAATCTTTAGAGCTCATTCAGATTTTAAAAGAGCTGTCTCCGGAAACTACGATCGTAATCGGAGGCCCCGAAGTGAGTTTCGAGCAAGACAAGCAAGAGGTCTGCAGGATCGCGGATTATACGGTTTGTGGAGAAGGTGAAGACATTTTTTATTCGCTTGCACAAGCATTACTCAGCGGAAAAACAAAGCCCGGGGAAAAAATATTGAGAGGCGAGCTGCCCGACTTATCGAAAATGCCCCTTCCCTATTCTCTCTACACCGATGAAGACGTTTCTCATCGCGTGATTTATGTCGAGGCCTCAAGAGGCTGTCCTTACAAATGCGAGTTTTGTCTTTCGTCTCTCGATGAAAAAGTGAGAGCGTTTCCGCTCGACAGTTTTTTAAATGAAATGCAGGTTTTAATGAATAGAGGGGTTCGGCAATTTAAATTTGTCGACCGCACTTTCAATCTTAATATTCAAACAAGCCTTAAAATCATGCAGTTCTTTTTAGACCGCATCTCGCTCGGGCTCTTTATCCACTTTGAGTTGATTCCGGACCGATTGCCCGATGAATTGAAAGAGCTGATTCGCCTTTTCCCTGAAGGGAGCTTGCAGTTTGAAATCGGCGTCCAAACGCTAAATCCGGTCGTAGAAAAAAATATCAGTCGCCTGCAAAACCACAGTCGAATGCGTGAAAATTTTCTTTTCTTAAGTGAATCCACCAAAGTTCACACGCATGCGGATTTGATCGTAGGATTGCCTGGGGAAGATTTGCAAAGTTTCTCGGAAGGATTTGACAATCTTTACGCGTTAAAACCCCACGAGATTCAGGTCGGTATTTTAAAACGTCTGCGCGGAACGCCAATTATCCGACACGACAGAGATTTTTCGATGAAATACAGTGCCACGACGCCTTATCCGATCCTAAAAACCTCGACGATGGATTTCCAAACGATTCAACGGATGCAGCGATTTGCAAAGTTCTGGGATCTCATAGCAAATAGCGGAAACTTTAAAGAGACGATGAAACAGATCGCTCCATCCCCTTCTATCTTCAACGATTTTTTACAGCTAGTCGATTTTTTAAGTGTGAGACATCCCAAGCGCCATTCGATTGCGCTCGTCAATTTAGTCGAATCGGTATGGAAATTTTTGACCGAAGTCAAAGGCCGCGATCCTGAAGTCGTGCGACAGGCTTTAATCGAAGATTACAGTGTTAAAGGCAAGCGAGACATCCCCAAATTTCTTCGCGACGAAGATCCACAAATCGATTACAAAACACGTCTTCCGCTTTTCTCAGAAAAAAATATTTCGATGAAGCGTCAGGCGCGACATCTTTCGTAACGTTTAAGCAATCGCAAATTCACTTAAAACGCCATAATGATCCGAGACGCAGTCTTCATTGAAGACGAGTTGAGACTGAGACGGCGTCAAATGCCGACTGTCGGAAACGAAAACATAATCCAAAACCGCATCCGGACTATTTGCAAAAGGTCCCGATTGCCGATAGGGATTTTTCGATTCATCGGTGTAGCCTGGATTGGGTCCGAGCCCGTGATGAGAGGTAAAGCTATCGACGAGTCCGGCGCCGTAGTTTCCCCTCCCTGTCATCATCGAGTACTCGTCCGAAATCTTGTCGTGATATTTTCCCTCTTTAAAACCGTGATAGTGCGAATTTAAGTCAGCACCTACAATTTGAAATTCCGAATCGCGTGTTTTTCGAATCCACGTCGCAAGTTCATGCGTCTGCTTTTTTCTCGCTTCGCATTCTTTCGCGATGTAAGCGTTCGAATCACTATCAAACGTCACGGCACCGAGGTGAGCGTTGTACACATCGGCCCAACCCAGTTCAGGCAATAAGACCTGCATCTTGATTGCACCCTTTTTTACAAAAACTTCATCGGCACGGGTATGTTCGCTAAAAACGAGAGTGGAGAGCTGAGGATTGAGCGGAAATTTTGAAAAAATCATCAGTCCATTTTGCATAATTTGTTTTGAAAGTTCTTTCAATTTATGAGGGGAGCAAAAATTTAGAAGAAAATCGCGACGACAAAGATTTTTTTCGTTTGCTGAATTCCAATTTGAAAACGCGTAACCTCGTTTTGAAAACTCTTGATGCAAACGCGCGCGCAGAGCGGGATGCCAGACCTCTTGCAAAAGAATAATATCGGGACTGAAGCGACACACTCGATCGGGGATTATCTTCAAACGCCGTTCAACCGAACGTGCGAGATCGATCCCGAGTGGGGTTCGCAGTAGCCACGTGTTTAATGTCAGAACTTTTATCGATTTGAACGACATGAAGTGTCCTTGTTTAAAGCGTATCGGAAAAACCATCTCGAACAAGGAGCTAAACCTGAAGATAATGAATCTTTAACCGATTTCTAATGTTGATTTGAAGAGAGTGAGAAAGGAACGAAACGCAATGAGTGGGA
This sequence comes from uncultured Bdellovibrionales bacterium, assembly GCA_937903155.1. GTDB lineage: Bacteria > Bdellovibrionota > FAC87 > UBA2466 > UBA2466 > CALCZU01. Next base: position 9,619 of record CALCZU010000032.1, on the reverse strand, counting down.
GGCTCTCTAAAATGATTGTACTCTTTTTAAACTGAAGAATCTCTCTCTCGAAACTCTTCTGTACCTTTTTGTAAACAGCTTCCCACATTTTTAAAAAGTTTTTTAACCGTTCAAAAAACTTTTTTCTCGCCGACAACGACACGAAGCTTCATAAAACCTTGCGTAGTGTCGTAAATCTTTTCAAAAAATGCTCGAAGCAATTTTGAAAGATAAATAAGTCAACTCAATTACTTACAAAATAAATCGATAATAATTTGACGCTTTATCGTCGTCAGTGTTTTCTCATTGAACAAACGACATGGAGGATTGGGGAATTATGAATCGGGTTACACTACTAGGGTTAAGTCTACTATTCGCATCTCAAATTTTCGCAGCAGGGAATCAACAAACCCCTCGCTGTCTTTCCAACGGAGTGGACTTACCCGTTAACAATGCTCAAGTCCTAAAGTGGAAAAAATCGACCAAAAACTCTTTCAAAGAGAGAGGCCATGTCAAAGGTCCCGTCAGCGATTTATATTCTGACCGCAATGGCCATGCACATTTTCAAATTAAAATCGGCGACGATAGAAACGACACGTTAGAAGTGATCTACAACGAAGACTTTGGCGCATTGCCCGATGTCATTGATGTGGGAACGATGGTGGAAGCTTGCGGAGATTATATTACTTCAATCGCTCAATCGGGCCCCTACCCTGCGTCTCCAGACGGCGGAATTATTCACTGGGTCCATTTAAATCCAAGGCCGGGGCACCCATCGGGCTTTTTAATTATTAAAGGGAAAGTCTACGGAACAGATATTGAGAATGCAGGCCCAAAGCCTCGCCGCAGACCGTAATTAGGAAATCAAACGGGCAATGGAATAAGCTGCAAACGCGGCAAGACTTCCAATGCCCAAAGTTTGCAATGCACTCTTCAAAGGTTTTGCGACCGTGAATTTTCCTTTGAAATAACCGAAAGTAAAAAGTGCGATTCCCGTTGCAACGCACGAAGCTTGCAATGCTTGCTGAGTACTATGAATAAAATAATACGGCGAGAGTGGAATGACGCCACCCGCGATGTAGGAAAGTGAAATCGTCAGCGCACTGTTGCGAGCGCGCTTTGCGTCGGGTTTTTCGATTCCCAATTCGAACTTCATCATGAAGTCGATCCATTTTTCTTTGTCGGCGCGAATCGCTGTGACTACAAGGTCGACTGACTTTTTGTCTAAGCCATAACCTCTAAAGACATCTGCGACTTCCTGTGCTTCTGACTCCGGAATTTCGTTAGTCTCACGTTCTTCTCGGGCACGCTCCGAAATAAAATGCTCCATGTCAGTGCGCGCCGCAAGGTATCCGCCCAGTCCCATCGCAATTGCGCCGGCGGCAATTTCTGCAAAACCTGCGGTCAATACGATATGACTCACATCGACGGCCCCGGTCAAACCTGCGGCTAATGCAAAAGGGACGGTCAACCCATCCGACATTCCGATCACGATGTCTCGGATCATCGCCGATGAGTTAAAGTGTTTTTCAACGTGGTGGTGAGGATGACTCATAATTTATCCGAATACCGAAAGAATATCTGAAAGCGTCTTCTTTGTCTTGATCTCGTCAAACCAAGAAATTTTTTCGGAAAGAGACGCAAACTTTACCCATTGTTTAATTCTTCCGACCGTATTTGTATTCATCGGTTCATAACGATTGACCCAGTGAAGATAATCATCCAAAAGTGGCTTCCACTCAGGCTTTTCTTTGAGCGAATTGGATTTAAGAACTTCGGGGCGCGCTAGACCCAATAACTCCACCATTTCGGAAACAAGGCCGAGATTGCCCAACGCACCTCGCCCCACCATGTAATGCTCGCACCCAGAAAGTTCGCGGCATTTTAAGAAATCTTCTTTCGTTCGGATGTCGCCATTGGCCACGACGGGAATTGAGGACGTTCGATTCACCTCACCCACGATATCCCAAAATACCGGAGGTTGATAACCCTGCATGCGAGTTCGGGCATGAATTGTCATCCAAGAAGCGCCTGCTTCTTCGATTTTTTTCGCATTCACGAAAATGTCTTTGGGATCTTCCCAACCCAGCCTCAGCTTTGCCGAGACGGGATATTTCATCGGAATACAGTCCCGAATGGTTTTAACGATTTGATAGAGCCTTGAAGGATATTTCAGAAGAGTGGCCCCGCCATCGTGGCGATTCACCGTCGGCGCAGGACAGCCAAAGTTGAGATCGATTGCGGTAAAGCCAATTTGAATCGCGTATTGAGCCGCATCCACCATCACTTTGACATCTCCTCCGAGGAGCTGAACTTGAATCGGCGTTCCGCAATGGGTTTTGCCACCCTCGTCAAGTTCGGGAATATGTCGGACAAAAACTTTGCGAGGAGGAACTTGGTCGGTCACTCGAATAAATTCAGACACGCAATGTTGGAAAGGATGACGTCTGGTTAAAACAGCGCGCATCGACGCGTCGGTGACACCTTCCATCGGCGCTAAAATCACCGCCGGAAATCCTTTTTTGATCCAGGGAAACATGCGTTGCAGTACTTACCATACTTTCGGGATTTACACTTGCTCTTCCCTTTAACCTAAAAAACCTGTAATAACAGGCCTATGCAAAGAAAAGTAAAAATTGGACTTATCCAAACTAAAGTCTTTAAAGAGCCTCAAAAAAATCTCGCTCATACGATTCAAAAAATCGAAGAAGCGAAAAAGCGAGGTGCTCAAATCATTTGCACGCAAGAGCTTTTTACTTCCGAATATTTCTGCCAAGCCGAAGACCACGAGTTTTTTAAACTGGCTGAAACAATTCCCGGTCCTTCAACTGAGGCCTTGACTCGAGTCGCGAGTGACCTCGGAGTGGTTATCGTGGGTTCACTCTTCGAAAAACGCGCGGAGGGTCTTTATCACAATACCGCCGTCATTATCGACGCCGACGGAAAACTCCTCGGTCGATATCGCAAGATGCATATTCCGGACGACCCAAAATTCTACGAAAAATTTTATTTCACCCCCGGCGATTTAGGTTTTAAGAGCTGGACCACAAAGTTTGGAAAAATCGGCGTCTGTATTTGCTGGGACCAATGGTATCCGGAAGCCGCAAGACTCACGGCACTTCAAGGAGCCGAGATCTTGTTTTACCCAACCGCTATCGGATGGCACCCGTCTGAAAAAGCGGAGTACGGAGTCCGACAACATGCTTCATGGGAACTGATTCAACGTTCGCACTCAGTCGCGAACGGCTGCTACGTCGCCGTCGCAAACCGCATCGGACACGAAGCGCCGAGCGGTGGGGATGGACTCGAATTCTGGGGACAAAGTTTTATCTCGGATCCGTCTGGGCAGATTTTAACCAAAGCCAGCGTCGATAAAGAAGAAATCCTTGTGACCGAAGTGGATCTCGCTAAGGTTGATGTTCAACGAACTCACTGGCCTTTTTTAAGAGACCGACGCATTGATGCTTACCAAGATATCACTCGTAGGTTTATCGACTAATGGCACATTCACAAACGCCTTCTCAACTCGGATATCGGATGCCTGCGGAGTGGGAACCCCACGTCGCAACTTGGCTGTCCTGGCCACGCCCTGAGGGAGTTAGTTTTCCGGACGCGTACGAGGAAGTGATGCCGACGTTTGTCGCGATGGTGAAAACGCTGAGCACTTCAGAAATCGTTCGCATCAATGTTTCAAACGACAAAGTCAAAAACTTACTTGCGGATCTTTTAAAAGGAATTCCGAATGTCGAGTATTTTTCGATTCCAATCAACGAACCTTGGTGCCGCGATCACGGCCCGATTTTCTTAAAGAAAAATGCTTCGAAATTAATTTTAGATTGGGGCTACAATGCTTGGGGCGGGAAATACCCTCCGTTTGATAAAGACGATGTCGTTCCGACGGAGGTCGCACGCCATTTTGGATTAGACGTGATTTCGCCGGGGATGGTTTTAGAAGGCGGTTCCATCGAAGTGAATGGCAAAGGGACTTTGCTGACAACCGAATCCTGTCTCTTAAATCCCAATCGCAATCCCAATTTATCGAAGGCCGAAATCGAACAAAAACTAAAAGATTATCTCTCGGTCACAAATATCCTTTGGCTCGGAGATGGAATTGAAGGCGACGATACCGACGGCCACGTTGATGATCTCACCCGCTTCGTCAACGAAGACACGGTGGTCACCGTCTTAGAAGCCGATTCCAAAGATAGTAACTACGAACCGCTTCTCGAAAATTACAAAAAACTTCAAACCATGAAACTTGAAAACGGGAAGCCGTTAAACGTGCTTAAGCTTCCGATGCCTTCTCGAATCGATAGAGAAGATTTAAGACTTCCTGCTAGCTACGCAAATTTTTACATTGCGAACAAGGTCGTCTTGATGCCCGTTTTCGAAGATGCAAACGACAAAGTCGCCGTCGAAACGATGGAAAAGCTTTTCCCCACTCGGAAAATCGTCCCGATTTCATGCCGCTCTTTAATCTGGGGACTTGGCGCTTTTCACTGTCTGACCCAGCAAGAACCTGCTTAGATTTCAGATACTTATCACAAAACTATCGCGAACACGGGTCGATTTGTGGTAAGTACCGCGCTCGGAACCGTTGACGAAAGAGGGTTATATGTCGCTTCCCCCGCTCGATTTATTAAAAGAAACTCATTCCTTCCCGGGAACTTATATTTTCAAAGTGATCGGACAGAATGATCCCTATTTCCCCAGCAGCGTTACCTCTGCCGTGCGTGAAAAAATGCATCTGGAAAGAGATCCTGCATTCTCAGTCCGAAAGTCGGATACCGGCAAACACCAATCCGTGACCATTGAAGTCGAAGTTCAAAATGCCGAAGATGTTCACATCGTTTACGAACGCCTTTTAAAAGTTCCAGGCGTGCTCTTACTTCTCTAAAAATAGACCCACGTCACGCCGGGGTTATTCTCATCCAATAAAAATTTTGCAACGACCGTCTGCGAACGCAGATACTTATGAATCGCGTTTAAGAGCGCTCCCGTGCCGACACCGTGGAGAATGCTGACGCGTTCGAGTTGGGCGACAATCCCTCTATCGATCAGCTTCTGAACGCGCGGCAAGGCCTCTGCGACCGTCAAACCGTGTAAATCAATGCTTTCTGCGACCGTTTCCCCTTTTTGCAGAGAGGGCGGAGAAAACTTCGGAACGAGCTCGTCTCGCTTTTTCGTCCACTTGCTTTCGGGAATGAGTTCAAGGTCGTCTGGACGGCATTTCATCTTCCATCCGCCGACATCGACCAAAACGTCATCGTCGTGAAAAGAAAGAATGATTCCCTCTTTTTTCAGCTTCTTCAGCCTTATTTTATTTCCGATTTTGAATGCGTGCGTACTCATTTGACAAACTCACCTGTAAAGGCGAAATCATGCCTCAACGATGGAAAAAATGCAAAACCCAACCGGACAAATCAACTTCATTCCTGTCGCTTCCAAACTAAACTGGGACGAGTATTTCATGCTCCAAGCAATGCTTGCGAGCTATCGGAGCAAAGACCCGAGCACGAAAGTCGGTTGCGTCTTTGTGGACAAATACAACCACCAGCTGACCATGGGCTATAACGGCGCGATTGCGGGAATTGACGAATCGCAAATGCCCTGGGGCAACGACAAAACGGTCGATCTCGAATTTCAAAAATACGGTTATGTGATTCACAGCGAAGCCAACGCGATTTCTCACCGTCAGGGTAGCCTTGAAGGATCGAAAGGGTATGTCACCCTCTTTCCCTGCAATGAATGCGCAAAACTGATTGCCGCTCAAAGAGTTTCAGAAATTATTTACCTGTCGGACAAATATCGAGACACTCCAGAGATCCGAATTTCAAAAAAGATTTTCGACTTATCCGGGATCAAATACCGTCAAATGAGTTTATCAAAAGAGATTACAGAAGATCTGTGTGCGTACCTGAACTCGATGCTGAAAGATTTATAAGTGGAAAATTTCGAGCAAACGTCCTCTGGGGCTCATTCGGTCGAACCCGTTGTCATTCCGCGCGGCGTGTCCGCGCCCATCCTTCTTAACCACATCCGAAACACGGCTCCGTTCTTACTTGGAGAAAATCCGCTTCCGACGGCGACCTCGAAGTGCTTTCGTGTTTTACAGAAGCTCGAAAAAAACGACTCTATTTCGCTGACGCATGACGAATATTTTGAAATGTGCGTTTCAGCGCACTTTGCAACGGTGGGCACCTTTGTTCCTACCGATGTGGATAACCAGATTCGCTTCCGCTTGTGGCATCCGACTTTAGACGGCGAAATCGTCGAAAAAATGGCCGTGACGGTTCAAGAAAGTTACTTCTGGGATATTACTCCCGTGACCACTCGATATGTAGTCTCGCCCAAAAAAGGCGACCTTTTAAGCGGACACAATGGAGAATGGTTTAGTATCGCGGTCGGCGCTTATGGTGCCACTCGCAAGCGAAATCCCCGACTGGCAAACGATCTCTCCCAAAGAATCATTTGCGAGATCGAACGCGAAGGCCGCATTTTAAATGAACTGATCGAGGCTCAAAACGGGAAAGGCATTCTCTCGGCCTCGATGTTGATTTCTCACAACTTAGGAGATCTCAATCGCGTGCTCGAAATGTGGGGAATTGTCGAAGGCGATCCCCTTTTTAATGCCGCGCAAAGAACGACGGATAAAAAATATTGCGATGGCGCTTTCTTTGCTGCCGCAGAACTGAACCGAAATTACATGGCACTCGAAAATCACAGGCATTTTACACTGAGGTCCCCAAAAGCCCTCAGGCGTTCAGCCGATCTGCTCCTTCCCTTGGGGCCATACTTCGATGCCTGGGGCAAAAATCTCGTCAAATCAGGGCACTTAAGCCCAGAAGAAATTGGAACCGTGACCGAAGCGCTCATCGACGGCTGGAATAAGCTCTTACCCGGAACGGTGGGCTACGGACGTGCGATTGCGGGAATCGAAGAAGGCTTGGGCGGCCCTAGAGAGCTCGCGAAACTTCTCCCGTCGCGCTTGGCTAAGCAAATGCAGACGGGGAAACTCCGAATGGTGATTAGCGTTCCCCAAGACAAATTCGAAGGACAGTGGAATAATATAGCTCTGAAATGGATCAAGACGAATCTGACATATCACTGAGCGCCACTGAGATTGAAAAATTTTTTACCTGCCCCTATTGCTGGCAGGAAATCTCGTTTCTCATCGACACGACACAAACTGAAATCGACTTCGTCGAAGATTGCGAAGTCTGCTGCCACCCAATCGCCGTTCATTGCGAGATCGCCAACGGCGACATCATGACCTTCGAAGGCGCTAAAGCTCAGTAAAGTAAGGCGCTTAAACCCTGCAGAACGAAATTCGCGATAGCATCTAACAAATCTTAAACTGACTTCTTTAAGTGCTTCGCATGAAATGCGATGTGTTCTTCCATAAACGTCGCCATGAAGAAGTAACTATGGTCATAGCCTTCGGCATATCGAAACTGGTATTCACAACCCGATTTTTTCAACGCATCTTCTAAAATCTCAGGCATGAGTTGATCGTTTAGGAACTTATCGCCTGTTCCTTGGTCGACGAGAATCGGGGGAATCTGTTTTGTTTTCGCGAGCAGTAAACTTGAATCGTAGGCTTCCCAAGTCTTCGGATCATTTCCGAGGTATTCTTTAAACGCCTTTTGTCCCCACGGACAACGACTGGGTGCTCCGATAGGCGCGAAAGCCGAGATACTTTGATAGCTGCCCTGCTCTTTGAGTCCGACGATCAACGCCCCGTGTCCGCCCATCGAATGGCCAAAGATACTTTTCTGATTAGCGATCACATTGAAATTTTTTTCAATTAAAGTGGGTAATTCTTTGGCGACGTAATCATACATTTTGTAGTGCGGAAGCCACTTCTTTTCAGTCGCATTGACGTAAAATCCAGCGCCTAATCCGAGATCATAGTTATCGCCCTTCTGAACGTTTTCCCCTCGAGGACTCGTGTCCGGAGCAATCAGTAAGAGCCCATGCTTTTCAGCAAAACGTTGCGCGCCTGCCTTAACGGTGAAATTATCCTCGGTGCAGGTGAGGCCTGACAACCAGTAGAGCTGAGGCACTTTTTGAGTCGCCGCGATCGTCGGAATGTAAACGCTAAAGCGCATTTCACATTGAGTGCTCTCCGCCGCATGAGCATAGACCGCAACCGTTCCGCCAAACATCTTTGCTTTTGAAATTTCTTTGAGCATTAGTAGAGCACCACAGAGCGAATGCTTTTTCCCTGCTTCATTAAATCAAAGGCCTGGTTAATGTCTTTGTGAGGCATGGAGTGCGTGACCATTTCATCGACTTTGATTTCACCCTTTAAGTATCTTTCCACAATCGATGGCAATTCGCTCCGGCCTTTCACACCGCCAAACGCAGTTCCACGCCAGACGCGGCCGGTGACGAGTTGAAAAGGACGTGTTGTGATTTCTTGTCCTGCTCCCGCAACGCCGATAATGACCGACTCTCCCCAGCCTTTGTGACAGCATTCGAGGGCGGCTCTCATCAGATTTACATTTCCCACGCATTCGAAGGAGTAGTCCACTCCGCCATCCGTCATGTCGACGAGGACTTGTTGAATCGGAAGATCATATTTTTTAGGATTCACAAAATCGGTGGCACCCAGTTGTTTCGCAAACTCTGCCTTTGAATCATTGATGTCGACGGCAATAATGCGCGAGGCTTTTGCAAGCACGGCTCCTTGAATCGCCGAAAGGCCAATCCCGCCTAAACCAAACACCGCAACGGTCGAGCCGGGGCGAACTTTCGCAGTATTGAGGACAGCGCCGATTCCGGTGGTGATTCCGCAGCCGAGTAAACACACTTTGTCCAACGGAGCGGCTTGATTGATTTTCGCAACCGAGATTTCAGGCATCACCGAATATTCTGAAAACGTTGACGTCCCCATATAATGAAAAATCGGTTTTCCATTTTTAGAAAATCGAGAAGTCCCATCCGGCATCACACCTTTTCCTTGAGTGATTCGAATACTCTGGCAAAGATTTGTTCGACCCGATTTACAAAACTTACACTCCCCGCACTCTGGGATATAGAGAGGAATCACATGATCGCCAGCTCGGAGGGTTTTGACGCCAGGACCCACTTCAACCACAATCCCCGCGCCTTCGTGTCCTAAAATCGTCGGAAAAATTCCTTCAGGGTCATCTCCAGAAAGAGTAAACGCATCGGTATGACAGACTCCCGAAGCTGCCATTTTAATCATCACTTCGCCGGCCTTTGGACCTTCAACTTCAATCTCTTCAATTTCTAAAGGTTGGCCCTTAGCCCAAGCCACTGCCGCAATCGTTTTCATGTGTTTTCCTTTTCTAAAAAATAGATATGGGATTTACCAGGAAACGCCCGAAAATTCAAAATTTCCTGTGCCTACAAGGTGCGCAGCGCCGCGATCCCATAATCGCAACGAATACAACAGAATCTGCGCACGCCCCGTCGTTGCGAGGAGCCGCAGGCGACGAAGCAATCTCGCTGTACTTGAGAAGAATCTTGGATGCGACGATAGAACGGGCATCAAAATTTGAAATTGTGGGATCCTTCTATATTAGAGAGGATTTTTCGGAACGTGTCGAAATGGCGCTGCGGATCAAAGCGTTGCTTTCCAGTCGTCCAGGAGTGCCAATGGTATGGACCC
>CALCZU010000031.1 GCA_937903155.1 uncultured Bdellovibrionales bacterium | reverse complement strand
TGTAGTCTTTGCGAAAAGCGATCCTGTTATCAGCGAGATTGCTTCGTCGCTTCGCCCCTCGCACCGACGGGTGGGACGCCTTCATTCTTGTCTCCCAGTAGTAAAGTTTTCGTCGAGATACTGGTCTAAGAGAGCAAAGCCATTTTGTTTTGAGAAGAAAACACCGCCTTCTCCACAGTCACACCGGACTTGGCCTTTTTCGAGTTCGATATCAACGATGACTTCCATATGGGCCAGTTCTTCTTTTGTGAAGATGAGACTGACTGGGTCGTAATCGTGTTTCGAAACGAAAATTCGGATTCGGGAAGTGTTTGTGAAGTCGAGGAGCTTGTCGGTGACCCATTTTTTAATCCCGTTCGCAAAAAGGTTGGGTTCCTTGACTTGGAGTTTTTGAATCACGTGAATGAGAGCCTGGGCCCATTCCTTTTCATGATCGATCAGAAGCGCTTTTTTCTGACTCATGACTTCTTCCATGAAACTATCAACGACTTTTCGAGATTCAGTGTAATGCGCTTTGAACTCTTCGAGGCTTTTGCGTTGGCCCTCTTCAAAGCCGGATTTTTTTCCTTCTTCCAAGCCCTGGTCGAAACCTTGCTTGATTGCCGCATCGCGATCTTTATCAAGAGTGGCTTTGACAAGACCCGCGACGCGCTCTTGGATGAAGTTTTCAAACTCGACAGAAAGAACGGGGTCCTTCCACAAATCATTCCAAAAAGATTTCGGGAGAGAAAAATCCCCGTGTTCTTCTTCAGAAGTTTGCGCAAAATGGCTATTCTCTACAGGAGGTTCTGGAAAGCGAACCTCGTGAAGCTCTGCCCTTTGAGGAGTAAACGGCTCGAATTCCTCAGGCAACCATGTCGCTGTCTTCGCCAATTCCGATGACAATTTTACCTTCCTGTTCTAATCGCTGAACGATTGTGCAGATTTCTCTCTGCGCTTGTTCTACATCTGATATTTTTTGGGCTCCCATCGCTCCCAAATCGTCCTTTAACATCGCCGCGGCTCGTTCTGACATCGCCGCGAAGATTTTATCTCTGAGTTCATCGGGAGCACTCTTAAGAGAGAGAAGAAGCTTTTCATTGGGAACTTCTCTTAAGATCAATTGAATACCACGGTTGTCGATCTTCACGATGTCACTGAACGAGAAGATGTACTGACGGATCTCTTCCGCTAAGATCGGATCTTTATCTTCGAGCCGAGTCATCAAACTGTTCATCGTTTTTTTATCCAGCATGTTGATGAGTTCCGCGACTCCTGCAACACCACCAAACTGACTCTTACCTTTAACGCCTTTGCCGAGAAGCTCCTTTTTCAAAACTTCATCGAGTTCTTCGACTTTTTCTGGAGAGACATAATCGAGACTCGCCATTCTTAATACAATCTCGGGGCGTAGAGAATCCGGAAAATTTCGGATCATTTCGATCTGCTTTTCGTAATCCATGTGGGCTACGACTAAAGCAATGGTTTGTGGATGCTCTTCCACCAAAAACTCGGCGAGAGTTTTTGGATCCACCGCATCGAGTACCGTGAGATTTTTACGTTCGATCAAATTAACTGACTTGGAAGAACCAAAAATATGCTTTGCGCGAGATTCCCCCAACGCTTTTGTGATCAATTCGGGCTCGATCAAATTATTATCGAAGATGATTTCATCTTTTTCAGAAAGCTTATCAAGGTATTCTTTAAGAACACTGTTGATTAGCACCATGGGTGCGCGTTTCATCGAATTCATCACCCCTAAAAGGCGACGGACCTCGATGTCCTTCATCTCTTTCATCAATTCGAGACTTTTGTCGCGACCAATGACATTCATTAGGATCGCGATCTTTTCCATTCCGCTCAATGAGTTTTGTCTGGAGTCCATTTTATCCTTCTGCGACTAGGGGGATAGGGATGTTATCTTCTTGTTCCAACCAGTCCTGGATGACCCGGAATCCCTTTTTGGGGGAGTTGTTTAAGAGTTCAAGAATTTTGTTCTTGAGATCTTCTCCCTCTTGTTTTTCCGGATTTTCAGACTGCTGGGCCTCTTCATTTGCTTTTGTAAGTGCCACGAGTTGACTTTGCGCCTCTTCGCTCGCTTTGGTTAACTCTCTGATTTTTCGCTCTGACTCTTCCTTGTCCGCGAGCTTTTCTGCTTGGACCAGGGCTTCGACTTCAGAGAGGGTTTTTGGCAACATCTCAGGAACCACACTGAGATTTTTACGGCTGCCGCCAAGTTCACTTTGCGTGAGCCATTTTAAGAACGGTCTCATCACGAGGAAAAAGAAAAAGAGAATCGTAAGAACAATCAGACCATTTCTGACGCCATGTTTTTGGAGTTCTTTCAGATCCCACGGACTGGTAGGGGCTTCTTCCTCAGGAGCAATGATTTCAGTTTGAAATGGTAAAGAACTAACCGAAATGCTGTCGCGTCTTTGAGCATCGTAACCGACCGCATTGCCGACCATTTCTTGAATTCTTTTCAACTCATCTTCGGTGCGAGGGCTAAATGTTTCCTTATCTGCACCTTGAGCTTTTGCATAGTGACCATCAACCAGCACTGCGACCGTCAGCCTTTTAATTCCGCCAGAGGGTTTGTCTACGACTTGAACTTTTCGAGGAATTGCAAAATTAGTCGTGCTGGTATTCTTTTCGGTGTTATTGGTTGCCATCGGAATGCCAGGATTATTGACTTCGGTTCCGGGAAGATTTGAACGGCTTCCAGGAATTCCAATGGGATTCGGTCTTTGGCCTGTCACTTGTTCGTCATTTTTTACAATGCTACGCGGAACGGCTTTGTCGCCTTCGAAAGTCTCTTCAGTTGTGTTGCTCCGGGAAGGATCAATTTCAACCGTGACTTTGGCTCTCACTTTTCCAAGTCCGATGACTGGAGTGAGGATATCTTCAATTCGACGTTCGTATTCGACTTCGAGGCCTTTTTGCTGTTCAAGCAATGCTCCTGTGAGAGCAGACTGCGATGATCCGTCTTCTGGACGATGAAGGAAATTTCCTTTCGTATCCACGATCGTGATCTGATTTACTTTAAGACCTTCGACGGCACTCGCGACTAAATGAGCCACGCCCACGGTTTCGGCTTTGGAAAGCGTTTGACCTTGCTTCAATTCTAAGATCACAGACGCTTTTGGCGGATCTTCTTCCTCCATAAAGCTTTTCTTAGGAGGCACACTGATATGCACGCGTGCTGTTTTGACGGCGCTGATTCTTTGAATAGAGCGCGTGAGTTCACCCTGCATGGCACGGATGTACTGAATGCGTTGAACGTAGGTCGACATTCCTAAAGTCGAACCATCGAACTTTTCAAAACCGACAACGTCTTGTCCAGGCAATCCGTCTTTTGCAAGTTCCATTCGCGCGCGGTGGACTAAACTTGCAGGAACTGAGACCGTCGAATGATCTTCTGTAATATTGTAGGGAATATTAAGCTCACCAAGTTTTTTCGCTACAGCTTTCGCATCTTCATTCTGAAGTCCCGAATACAAGACCTGTTGAGGATCCTGACTAAACGCGACCGTGATCGCAATTCCTGCGACTACGACTAGTCCGGCTAAGCTCCCGATTAAAATCTTTTTCTGCGTCGAGAACTTACCGAAGTATTCTTTGAGATCTCGCCAGTATTGGCTTAATCTTTCGTTCATTTTTTATCCTTGAGTTTTTAAGAAGACGTTTAGTGAGAATTACATTCTAGAAGAGATCAGACTTGCATACGCATGACTTCGTGATAGGCCTCCATGGCCTTATTACGAACTTGGACTAATAACTTGAAAGCGGTTTCCGCTTTTTCCATTCCAATCATAGCTTCATGGAGGTTTTCAACTTTACCGGTTGCCAGATCCGTTGTGGTTTTGTCCGCGACTTTTAAGAGATCTCCCACTTCGTTGATGGAACGACCCAAAAACGCCGAAAAGCTTTCTCCCGTTTCTTGGGACTTTTCGACGATTTCAAGACTGGGGTTAGGATTAACCTTTTGGAGTAAATCAACTGATCCGATTTTCATTTATTATTTCCTTCCGATTTCTAAAGCTTTGTTCATCATATTTTTTGTGACGTTAATCGCTGTGACATTGGACTCGTAGGTACGACTGGCAGTGATGAGATTCACCATTTCTTCCATCGAATTGATGTTGGGAAACGCAACCATTCCTTCGGCATTCGCATCGGGATGCTCGGGTTGATAAACCATTTTGGGAGCGTTCATATCGCTCACCACGTCAACGACTTTGACTTGATGAGTAGGGACATCGTGCAACTCCCCTTCAAGAACCGAAGCGAACGATCTTTGCGGTTGAGATTCAAAAATCACATCTTTTCTGCGGTAAGGTCCACCTTCAGGGGTGCGAGTCGTTTGCGCATTGGCAAGATTACTCGAGGTCACGTTCATGCGAGCGCGTTCAGCGCTGAGAGCGGAGGCACTGGTATCCAAAGACGAAAAGAAATCAGACATCGTTTAATCCTTACCTTTCTTCACTTCCAATTGCGTACTTTAGAAGGGCGAACTTCTTTGAGATCGCTTGGGTCGCTGCCGAGTACTGGATATCGTTCTTAGTGAGCGCTGACATTTCGCGGTCCATGTCTACGCCGTTTAAATCCTGCCCTGTTTCGGATTGAAAATCTTCGTAGATATGGGCTTTTACAGAACTGATTTCGCGAGAAGCCGGGTTTCCTTCGCTCGCTTCGACAGCGCTTTGAAGCGCGTTTTCAAAATCCAAACGCTTTGCTTTAAAGCCAGGCGTCTCGGCATTCGCGATATTGTCCGCAATGACAGAATGCCTCATCAAATGCAGATCTAAGGACCGGGAGAGAGTATCAATTGTTTTATCGAAGAGTGGCATAATAAGAGTTTTCTATAAATAGATTGCAATCGTCAGGCCAGCGTTCCCAAGCACAAAATTCCAGCAGGGATAGCTTTGAAGGGAAACTTTTTCCTCGTTAGAAGAAAACTTTGCCCGGCTTCACTTTGTTACGACCGGCAGGCCCGTTCCTTATGTGGATTCGTTATATTCTTTGAGTTTGTTTCTGAGGGTTCTGACGCTGATTCCCAGAGTTTTTGCAGCTTGAGATCGATTTCCTTGGTTGGACTCCAAGGTTTGTAAGATATGGTTCTGTTCTAATTCAGAAAGAAGCGTTGGGCTCTGAGTTTCTGACTTATTCTTCTTTCTGAGTGACTCCATGAATTGTAAGCAATCCACTTCGATCAACGGAGTTTCGGTTAGCAATACTGCCCGCTCGATCACATTTTGAAGTTCTCGAATATTACCAGGCCAGGAGTACTGCAAAAGTTTTTTAATGGCTTCTTCAGAGAGGTAGATTTCCCCTCGCCCATCTCGAAGACACGCTTGCTTAATAAATTCGTGCGCCAGTTTTATGATGGCGAGCGGACGTTGTCTCAGGGGAACGCATTCAATGCGAATGACGTTTAATCTATAATAGAGATCTTCTCTAAACTTCTCATCTTCAATCATCTCAATCGGATTTCGATTCGTGGTCGCAATGATTCGGCAATCGATTCCGACAGTCTCCCTCGAACCCAGTCTGTCGATCTCGTCTTCCTGAAGCACTCGTAAGAGTTTCGCCTGCAAGCTGTAAGGCATTTCGCTTACTTCATCTAAAAGGAGCGTTCCCCCGTTGGCTCTTTCGAATTTGCCCATTCGTTGCGCAAAGGCTCCGGTAAAAGCCCCCCTCTCGTAACCGAAAAGTTCTGATTCGATCAAAGTTTCGGGCAGTGCCGCGCAGTTTACAGAGACAAAAGGACCGGCAGATCGATTTCCCTTTTCGTGGATATAGCGTGCGATGAGTTCCTTACCCGTACCACTTTCTCCAGAAATGAGAACAGCGAGACCGCTTTGGGAGGCTTTCAGTGCGAGTTGCAAAGTTTTTTGCATGGACTCGTCGGCCACCACTAAGAGTCGATTCTGAAAGTATAAATTCGTGCTGCTCATTTCATCTCCAGTAATTTCTTTTCGGTGCTCGCCAAAGGAGTCCAAAAAGAATCGTTCATAGCGATTACTTCTTCAAAGTACTTCAACGCTTCATCAGATTTTTTTTCTCTACTTAAACACTTTGCGTAGCGAAACTTCGAACCCGCGTTTTCTTCCGACGGTAACTCTTCTTTAACAAGCTCTTTGTATTTTTGAATAGCGACCTTGCATTTATTCATCTCGTAACTCGCGCGAGCAACGAGAAGTGTAAACGGAGTTAGATCTTTGTCTTTTAATCCCGCCTTCGTTGCTTGAGTGTAAAGTGCCTCACTCGACTTCCACAGTTTACCCAATGAAACAGCTGTTTTCGCATTATCGAGATAAACAAGCTGGTCTTCAGGGGAGGCGCCGCTCATCATTTGAAGACTGATATTGAGCATGCTCGGATATTTTTTAGTGACTTCATACAAGTGAAGAAGCTCTTTTTGCACGGCCACTTTTTGTTGCTTGTCTTGAGCTCTTAAAAAGGCATCTTCCGCTTCCGAAAGACGGCCGATCTCGGATAACATTTTTCCTTTTACTCGAAATAAATAAGTCCTCGCTTCGGCTGAGACATTGGAATCCACACTTGCCAACGATCTCTCTTTCTTCATCGTATTATAGTGACTGAGAATTTCGTCTTTTGAGACGTTTGGAAGGTCCAACGCCACGAGCAGTAAATGATACTCAGGATTGAAAACATACTCCATGGTATCTCGATATTTTTTCAAGTTACCAGAAAGATCTTTCAAATCCTCATCGGAGAGGCCTTTTAAATAAACTGCTACGCTATCGCCCATCATTTTCTTCTGCTTTTTAGTGAGACCTTTTGGGTTCCAGAGCGAAGACTTCTTCCAGCGATCTAATTTTGCAATCGCAGCGAGCCCATCCTTTTTTTCCATCGCCAATTCAAATCGTTTAATCAGAATCTTTTCGTATAGGTTCTTCGCCTGAGCGTCGTAGTGAGTGCCTTTAATCCAGGTCTCATAGACTTCTTCGTAAGGCGATAAAATTGAATTGTCGTGAAGAGTATCGACTCTTTTCGTTTTCTCGAGCTTTGCGTAAGCTTCTTTTTCCAAGAAGTTCATCACTTGCTCGCGGACAAATTCAGCCAGCTCTCCATTTTTGAGGTCGAAGTTTGCACGTTGATTTAGCTTCAAAAGATACTCTAATGCTTCCTTCTTTCCGGTAGAGAGCATGACGAGACCCTTTTCCAAGAATGCAAGAGAGCGAAGTTCGTAATCCTGAATTTTATCGATTTCATCGTCGCAAAGCTTTAAACGTCGAACCTGCTCCACTTCACTCACATTTGCGAAATTGAGAAAGAAGCCATGAACGTAGCTGTATCTTCCGATATCGGTGAGTGGGGCCTGTTCGCGAACGGAGAAGTATTTACCAATTACGGTATCTAGTTTTTCTCCGGTTAAGAGTGAGATATCAGCGAGCCTTTTCAAAGATAACGGACCACAGACCGGATCTTTTCCACCGTACTTCGCAAATTCAGTAAAAAACATTTTGCTACTGCTGTACTCTTTTTTTCTAAATTTGATCTCTCCCAAATTGAAAAGGATAAACGGATAGAACCGGCCGACGATATTCACGTCCGAATAGAAAGGCTTTTCATATTCATTTAAGAAGCCGATTCCCTGTTTTCGAAGCTCGATGTCATTGAGTCGAACGAGCGCGCCAACATTGTACTTTCTCTCAGAACATTTTTGTCGGACCTGATTGAAGTCGCGCTTTGCGGACGTATAGTCGTGCATTAAGAAATTCGATTCGCCGCTTCCCAATTGGAAAAGACACGAAAGAGGATGAAAAACAAAATCCGTTTTTGCCTTTTGAAAAAGCGAAAGCGCCTTTTGGATGAGTCCGTCTTTAAGAAGGAGGGATGCAACTGACGCAGTGATCACGCCCACCAATTCGGATTTTGGATAAAGAAGGATCGCTTGCTTCAAAAACTTTTCGGCTTCGAGAGATTGATTGTAATCGGTGCGGTCAATTTGCTCATATTTGGCCTGAACTTCTAAAAATTGTACGGCTTCTAAGAGTGGCGTCGTTTCATAAATCTGCTTATATTGTTCGACGGCAGAATTAAATTTTACCCAATCTTTCCTTTGGTAAAACTTGATGAGCTCGTTGTAATCTTGCACGCCCGGAAGAGGGTTCGCGATCTCAACGAAGTAGTCTTTTGCGACATCAAACTGAACTTTCCCTTCGCAGTATGGAATCGGTTTTACAATGTCAGGAAGGCGAGAAAAGTCATGCGCTGCAAAAAGCGAATGGACACACATTACTACTAGACCTAGTGATCTTTTTTTGGGGAATCGATTTTTCACGTGTACGTTAGACAAAGCAATCTTCGTGCCGCCGAAACTAGAAAGTTTTGGCCACAACCAGGCAGTTTTTTCCTCCTGAGCTTTTTAGATTTCTGTCAGGGCGTCAACAGTTTGTCAGTTAATGCAACGCAATAGCAATGCGCGTAAAGCGAAAATGCCTGCGAATAAACACTATACTGCGGGGCACTAACGAGGTTATTTTTCTTTCCATTCGGATGACAAGAAAAGTTCAAATATTCCGATAAGTTTAGGACCTATGAGACGCATTTTAATTCTTCTGATTTGTTTTCCACTCCTTCAATCCTGCGCTCTACTCACTAGCGGAGATTCGCGCGAGTTGCCTCGAGCAAAAGGTTTCCAAGTTTTGCCTCCTGCAACTTGGAAAGAAACTTCGACAAAAGGTGAAAGCGATCAAGCGTATTTAACTTCGTCAAAAAGTATCGCGACGCTCACCACCAGTTGCGGCACTCCAACCAAAGCAAGTTTAGAAACATTAACCAAACAACTTTTAGTAGGAATCAAATCGATTAAGTTTAAAGAGAGAAAGAAACTATCGGTCGATGGTTTCACAGGTCTGTATTCGGAAATCCATTCCACCCTCGATGAAAAGCCATTCTTTCTTTTAGTCTACGTGCTACCAGCCACCGACTGCGTTTTTGATTTTACATTAGTCGGTCCAAAAGAATTTAGTAGCGCTGAGAAACAAGAATTCCTCTCTTTTATTGAAAGTTTCAAAAATGGAACAAAGTAAGAAATTCATTCTTTTTTCTGCCACACGGATTTGGAAGATCATCCTCGAGCAGTTTGAATTTCTGGGCGGCTTCGTCAATCTCGTCTATGCGGCGACAAAGAGCCTCTTTAGCAAACCCTTTTACTTCGGATTATTTGTAGAGCAGTGCTTCGTCTTAGGATTTAAATCCCTGTCGATTGTTTTAATCACAGCGCTATCGACAGGATTTGTGATGTCCATCCAATTTGGCTACGGCTTAGAACGTTTTGGCGGAAAACTTTACGTTCCCAAAGTGGTTGGATTATCTATCTTACGTGAACTCGGTCCGGTCTTAAGTTGCCTCATGCTCGCAGGCCGAGTCGGCTCGGGGATTGCAGCAGAAATTGGGTCGATGAACGTTACACAGCAAATCGATGCGATTCGAGCGTTGGGAACAGATCCGATTAAAAGAATTGTCGTTCCGAGAATCCTTGCAATGCTTTTGATGGCTCCTCTTCTCACAGCCATGGCGGATCTAATGGGAGTTGTGGGCGGAATGGTTATCTCGAGCATGGAACTTTATATTCACCCCGATTACTATTTCCACCAAGCGCTGGTCAGTTTAAGGTCTTCTGATTTCCTCGTGGGAATCGTGAAAACCGTATTCTTCGGTTTTTTTATCGGAGTGACGGGTTGTTACTACGGGCTTCGAACGACGGGCGGCACACAGGGTGTCGGTCAAGCAACCACTCGCGCCGTCGTCACCTCCAGTGTCCTCATTGTTATTTTTGATTTCCTACTTACAAAGATTTTTTGGATCTGGGAAAAGGGTATCCAGTGAGAGAAGCGATTATTAAATTTGAAAACGTCCACAAGAGTTTTGGAAAGAAAAAAGTCCACCAGGGAATTGGATTTGAAGTGTATCCCGGAGAAGTCTTAAGTCTGATGGGTGGGAGCGGTTCTGGAAAAAGTGTTCTCTTGCGATCTTTGATTGGTCTCGAGAAACCCGATCAAGGGAAAATTCTTTTTGACGGAAAAGATATTACTAAACTCAGCGAAGAAGAATTGGTCAGCGTTCGAAAGAAAATTGCTTACGTTTTTCAGTATGGGGCTTTATTTGACAGCATCACGGTCCATGAAAACTTGGCCTATCCTTTGAGAGAACATACTCAACTGAACGAAACTCAGATTCACGAAAAAGTGATGGCGACGTTAACAAAGCTAGGACTTCAGGGAAGCGAATACCTTCTTCCCTCCGGCTTAAGCGGAGGAATGCAAAGACGAGTCGGAGTCGCCAGAAGCATTATTATGGATCCCGAAATCATTTTGTACGACGAACCGACAACGGGCCTAGATCCATTTAACACCGCTCAGATTGTAAAAATCATTCAGCAGTTAAAATCCCAAGGAGCGACGTCAATCCTCGTAACTCACGATATGCCGACGATCTTTAAGGTGAGCGACAGAGTTGCTTTTTTAAAAGAAGGTAAGATCGCAACGATCGACACCGCAGAAAAAATTGAGCACAGCACCGTTTCAGGTGTAGATAAATTTATTCATGGAGAGGCTTGGTAGGGTATGGATAAGAAGGTAGCCAGTAATCTAACGGTCGGAATTTTCGTCACCATCGGATTCGCCGTCTTTGTCTTCATCGTTTTCAGTATCGGAGACGGCAAAGGCATTTTCGGAAGCCAGTTAAATTTTTACGGTAAGTTTTCAGAGGTAAAAGGATTACATCAAGGTTCGGAAGTTTCCTTGAATGGACTGAGAGTTGGGGTTGTAAAAAAGATCACCGTCTCTACTGAGAATCGAGAGCTCATTGTTTCGATGGCAGTCGATAAAGCAATGTCTGAGCAAATCCGCCAAGACACGGTCGCTATGGTCAAAACACAAGGCGTATTGGGCGACAAGTACATCGAGCTGACGATTGGAAGTGCGGGAGAACCGTTGAAAGACGGCGCATTTATCCCGACCGGCTCTGCCCCCGACATTTTCTCTAAGGGCGGAAACATAATGGACGAACTCTCCCTCCAATTTCAAAAAGGCGGAAACGTAAACCAAGTTTTGTCGAATTTAAACAGCACAACCCAGAATCTCGCGAATATCACCGCGGGATTACAGAAGGGGAAAACGTCCGAGAAGTTAGATAAATCCATGGCACACCTCGAAAGTATTCTTGCAAAGATTGATAGCGGTGAAGGAACGCTCGGAGCGTTGGTAAATGATCCAAGCATTTACGAGGATATTCGGGCCATGTTAGGGGGCGCAAAACGCAGCAACGTTTTAAAGTATTTTATGCGGTCGTTTATTGAGGATGGGCAGAAGAAGAAGGAAAAATAATTTTAAATTGGAAGTCCGAGCCCGGGCGAATGCTCGGGCTTCTCGGGAAGCCCAAGCATCGCCCGAACGGGTTGGGTGGCGGTGCAGAGAAAGGCGTTTTGGGCGGTGACGGGAGTCTGGGTTTTGCGGAGGCCCCGGATATGGATTTGGGTGAAGCATGGGTGTGGTGTGCTTGCAGCACACGTAATGTAGAAGTCTTCGCCCGCGTGGAACCCTCGTCGTTGCGAGGAGCGAAGCGACGAAGCAATCTCGCTGCAAAAGAGCGCGAAGATTGAGGGCTGGAGATAGTTCGCTTTGCACGTGCAAGGTCAATTGATTCCGTACTTTGTTTTTAGCGGAAGACTTTTTTCATGTCATTGCGAGGAGGCGAAGCCGACGCGGCAACCTTTGTACATTGCAAATGATAGATGACGATTCGTGAAATCTATTTCGAAACTGGCATGAATTATTTTGCGTTTTTTCTAATTCTATCGTCGATAAAACGATTGACTTCAGATCTGTTTTTGATACGGTTATCGACGATAAAGGAGTACAAAATGAATCTCGCCCTTCACCACAAAGCCGTCTTCTGTGTGAAAAATTGCAGAACCTCTGAAAAAGAAATGATTCTAGTCCTCGAAGAAATCGACAAAGATAAAACCTATCTCGCTTTCGGAAAGCCAAGTCTGTGGAGATATTGCGTCGAGACCCTAGGACTCACAGAATCCGAAACCTATCGTTTCATCCAAGTCACTCGAACATCCGCTAAAACCCCAGAACTGAAAGAAGCTATTCTGTCTGGGAATCTTTCCGTAGGAAAAGCCTCACGAATTACTTCGGTCATTACTCCAGAAAATCAAAACACCTGGATACCTATGGCGCTCACCTCCACCCACCGAGAAATCGAAAGAGAAATTAGACAAGAAAACCCAAAGCCCATTCCCAAAGAAAGAATCAAAGTCCTCACCCCCACAAGAAGCGAACTGAGACTCTCTATCTCCATCGAATTAGAACAAAAACTAAAGAGAGCCTTCCAAGTCTCTCATCACACAAGCATGGAAGAAATGCTCAACTCCATGACCGACTTCTA